>VGOX01000025.1 GCA_016875755.1 Chloroflexota bacterium | reverse complement strand
GGCGGCGCTAATCAATGCGGGTTGTTGGTGTTTGGTGTTTTTTCTGAACATGCGTTGATTGTATTAAATTTATTCGGTTTTGACGAGGGTTGCTACCCTTTTTGCAGTGGAGTCATTTTTTATTCTCCTTAAATTGTAGGGGCGACGTCTCGTCGCCCTTTTGCCTTGCAGACATTTACAAGGGATGGGGAGATACCACTTTGTGGCACAAGCCCCGCCCCTACATTGTTATTGATTATCCCACGGCGCGACGCCGCGCCCACCCGCGCCTCGCAACGACCTTATAACGGGTTCTGCCGTCTCAGGCAGGATCTCCGCCGCAGCCGCCAGCAGACCAAAACATCCCGCGATCATCATGTCACCGAATGGGACAGCGAAATACGGATTCAGATGACGATGGACGATGGACGATTGTCCATCGTCCATCGTCTGCGGTCTATTGTCCGCCGTCTGAAACATGCTCCGTCTTGGCCCCGTCACTACCACATCGAAATCATCCCTGCCAAACTCAAAGACCTCATCGGTATACATCCACGCCCCATGACCCATGTCATCGAACACATCTTGATGCTTGAGCGAACCATCGGCTAACTTGCGGATCAATCCTTCCAGCTTCGGCAGGTCAATTTCACCTGTGTGATGCTCGAAGACTCCTTCAATTCCTCTTTCTCCCAAACGGAATGCCAGCGTGTGAAAGTTGCCCACATTGCAGATGATCTTCTGCTTGCGCGTAGCCACTTGAGGGTCAAAGTCCGCGCCGAGGACAGCCGCAGGAGCCGTGTCCATCACCACCAGCGGACAAGGCAAGTCGCGCGCCGAATCCGCTACGGCTTGCAGGCGGGTCATAATGGGTGGGATGTTCTCCGAACGAAAGGCGAAGGAAGAAAGAGAATTTCGTGAGCGGATGCGTTCATCTAAATAGTCAAAACGGAATTGCCTGTCAGAAACCCCTGCGGGCGCATTACCGTGGTCAAAAACCGCGACGGCAATTGCGGACAGATCATCCAGCGCAACGCCATAGTCTGCGAAGGTCTTTGCTATTAACTGAAAGTCGAAATCTTTCAATTCAAGACGATGGACCGTGGACGGTAGACCATTTGCTTCATCTTCTGAAACAATTTTTATCCCCAACGCTTCCACCTTGTCCAGTTCATCATTCAACGTCGTCGCAGCCGAGGGCGTCATATAGACGGGGATTCCCGCACGGGCATATTCTTCGATTGCCCATGCCGAAGGGCCGCCGCCCATCTGATGTCCAGTGAACAGGATCGGGCGGCGAGGCGGAAGCGCCTGCTTGAGACGGCGATGAATCATCATGGTAGGCGAAGGCAGCACGAGTTTGAATCCGTTCTCGATGTCGAGCTTCGAATCGTAAAGATAAATATCCTGTGTGCCAGTGCCAATATCTACGGTTAATATTTTCATAGTTCCCTGATTATAACAAAAAAGGTGCGCCGTGAGGCGCACCTTTTTCTATGCCTTTTGTAATACAAAATACCAGTACCTGCGGTTTTCAAGGTGGGGCAGGGTATTGGGCGAGTCGAGCGCGATCCCCGCAAAGTGCATGAACTGTTTGCGCAAAATGGCGGGGATGTAAGTATTGACGAGATAAATGCGCCGTTCGCGGTCAAGTTCCATTGCCTTCAGCACATTGTCGGTGATGTCTTCAGCTTTAATGAGTTTCAACCCTGTGGCCTTGATCTGCGCGTGCCAGTCTTCGACCTTTTCGGTATAGCGCAGGTCGGTATACACAAAATGACCGCCAGGCTTGAGCACGCGCTTGACATGCCCGAAGAATTTTTTGATGTTCGGGTAATACAACGACGCTTCGACATTGACCACGATATCGAAGGAATTATCAGGGAAGGTCAACGCATCGGCATTGCCGTGTAGATATTTCAGCCCATCGAGATCGAAGTGGCTGCGGCAGAAGTCAACGGCGCGGGTGGAAAAGTCCACGCCAGTGTAGGATTTCGGTTTGAAGTGCTGCATGATGAAGTTCGCGCCTCCACCGCGCCCCGAGCTGACCTCGAGCGCGTCGGCATTTTCCCAACTGACATGTTTTGCCACGTGGTGATACAACTGCAATGGGTAGCGGTGGATCTCGTCCTCAGGTGCCAGCGGAATGGGCTCATGTCCCTGCTCGTGGTGGGCGGTGTACCCAAAGTTCATGAAGATCACGTCCCGTTTCAGGTTGAGCGCGGAGATAAACTCGTATTGCAGGCGGGTGAGCCAGCTCTTGATATTTGGAAAACGGTGGAATAACAGCTTGTTAAGCATTTTCTCTCCTCTGAATTGGGTTTGCATGCCGAGCGTGAATGTCGCGTATTATAACCCTGTGAGGAGTATCAGGTGACGTACGATTTTGAAGAAAAAAGAACCACGCGGTACGCGGCTCTTTTTTCTTCATTTATCATCTTTACGGCCACAAATAATGCTTCCCTTTCTCAAAAAGCGCGATTTGTGACCATAAAAAGAATCATAGCTGATTATTCTGCCTTTTCATGAACTCCTTCCAAACAACCGGCAATGGGTTCTGCAGCCGTATATTGAGGGAATTCCAATTGTCCGCAGCAGGGATACTTGTAGACCTCGGAATAATCATGGTGCATGTCGGCTGTCCCAACGTGCTCTGCTTTTTGAGAATGATATCGACAGCGATTATCTTCCGCTGGCGCATTGGGGTTGAATTCCTTGCCGCAATGCTTGCAGATCTTTTTTATGCTCATGGGTTCATTCTCTTTCTTATAGATTCACGTCCAGTTATATTAAGGCGGGTCGCCCTTGCAAAAAAAATTGCGTAAGGTGAGCAAATAAAGAGAAGTCCCTGCTTTGAATGGCAGGGACTTCTACAGATCTTTCTATTAGCTTAGGTCATACCCTTCTGGCAGCCAGCAGCAGAGGACCAACTCTCTTGCCGCCTTGACCTCGTCCATGCGGCCGAATTTCGTGGTGCTGGGCGCGTTATGGAGCAGGTCGGGCTGGGTCTTGGCTTCTTCCGCGATCTTGATCAGCGCGTCGGCGAATCGGTCGAGGGTGTCCTTGTTCTCGGTCTCGGTCGGCTCGATCATCAGCGCCTCATGGACGATGAGCGGGAAGTAGTTTGTGGGCGGGTGGAAGTTGTAATCCATCAGGCGTTTGGAGATATCCAACGCGCGGATGTCTGAGCCTTCAAAGCGTCCTTCCATGACGAACTCATGCATACAGATGCGGTCATAGGGGATCTTGTAGGTATCGCGCAGTCTTGCCTGCAGGTAGTTGGCGTTGAGCACCGCATACTGCGAGATGTCCTTCAAGCCGTCTGGTCCGTGCATGGCGATGTAGGTATATGAGCGGACAAGTCCGCCGCCGAAGTGACCGTGGAAGGCTTTCATGCGTCCGATGGAATTCTTCGGGGTAACGAAGCCATAGAGTGGAGCGGTCTCTTCGTCGCCTTCTTCCACGATGCCGACGAGGGGCGAAGGCAGGAAGTCCACAAGACGCTGACTCACACCAACAGGACCAGAGCCCGGTCCGCCACCGCCGTGCGGAACGGCGAAGGTCTTGTGCAGGTTGAAGTGCATCACGTCGAAGCCGAGGTCACCGGGGCGGACGATGCCAAGCAATGCATTGAGGTTCGCGCCGTCGCCGTACATCAAGCCGCCGCAATCCTTGACCATGTTGACCACTTTTTCGATGTTCTCGTCGAACATGCCGAGTGTGTTCGGGTTGGTGAGCATCATGCCAACGACCGTATCGTCACAGGCGGCTTCGAGGGCTTTGAGGTCTACATTGCCGCGTGAATCAGATGGGATGGTGACCACGCTCATACCCAACATGCCGACGGAAGCGGGGTTCGTTCCATGCGCCGCATCGGGGATGAGCATCTTGGTGCGCTTTGTGTCGCCGCGCAGTTTGTGATACGCCGCCATCATCAACACGCCCGTGAATTCACCGTGTGCGCCAGCGGCGGGCTGCAGAGTCACGCCCGCGAAGCCGCTGATCTCCATCAGCCATTCCTGCATTTCATACATCAATGCGAGGTTGCCTTGCACGGTCTCGATGGGCTGTAATGGATGGGTAAAGAGGAATCCAGGATAACGGCAGGTGTCTTCATTGATTTTCGGGTTGTATTTCATCGTACATGAGCCGAGCGGGTAGAAGCCGCTATCGACCGAGTAGTTGAAACTGGAGAGTTTCATGTAGTGGCGCACTACGTCCACTTCGGCAAGTTCGGGCAGGGGCAACTCAGAGCGTAACAACTCTTTGGGAGGCAGGGCAGTTGTCGGCACGTCGGAGGCGGGCATTTTTACGCCACGTCGCCCGGGGGAGGAGAGTTCAAAAATGGTGGGTTCGATTACGGTAGCCATTATTTCATCTCCTTTAAGATTTCAACGAGCGAGTCAATTTCATCTTTGCTGTTCATTTCGGTCACAGCCACAAGGAGATGATTTTGCATGTCGGGGTAATCTTTGCCGAGGTCGTAGCCGCCAAGGATGCCGTTATCGAGCAGGTATTGATTGACCTCGCTTGCGGGCTTCGGACAGCACAACACGAATTCATGGAAGAACGGCTCGACATGGCACAGACCGAAGCCGTCGATCTTGCTGAGTTCAGCGGCGGCATAATGCGCCTTTTGATAGCAAAGGTTCGCAACTTCCTGCAAGCCCTGTTTGCCAAGCACAGACATATAAACGGAGCAGCCGAGCGCCAGCAAACCTTGGTTGGTGCAGATGTTCGATGTGGCGCGCTCGCGTTTGATGTGTTGTTCACGCGCGGTCAGCGTTAGCACATAGGAGCGGTTGCCGCGCGCATCCACAGTTTCACCGACGAGACGCCCCGCCATTTTGTGAACGTAGGATTTCTTGGTGGTGAAGAAACCGAGGTACGGTCCGCCATACCAAAGCGGAATGCCGAACGGCTGCGCTTCACCGACCACAATATCCGCGCCCATTTCGCCAGGCGACTTGAGCATGAGCAATGCAGTGGGGTTTGCAACCACACATACCAGTGCGCCTTTTTCATGCGCGGCATCAATGAGTTTTTTGTAATCAAAGATACGCCCGAAGAAATCGGGATATTGCACGACGACCAGCATGGTGGATTCATCGATGAGGGAGATCATCGCCTCAGGCGTGACCTCATGGTTGCTGGCATCGTCCCCGACCTCTTCCAAGCCCATGGCTTGGGTGTACGTGCGGATGACTTCACGGTATTGCGGATGAACCGTGGGGGACATGACGATCTTCTTGCGCTTGCCGCGGAATTGGGCATACGCAAGGTTGACCGCTTCAGCGGTGGCAGTCGCGCCATCGTAGTGCGAGGCATTCGACACTTCCATGCCCGTCAGGTTTGTCATCAATGATTGATATTCAAAGATGGCTTGCAACGTACCTTGTGAAATTTCAGGTTGATATGGTGTGTACGCGGTGTAAAACTCGCCGCGCCGTAGAATGTGGTCCACCACGGAGGGGATGTAATGATGGTACGCGCCTGCTCCAAGGAAGGAGATAAGATGTTCGCGCACGTTCTCATTGCTGGATGCCATATCGCCCAAATGAGCGCCGGCTTCCATTTCGGTGAGCGCGGGGGGGAGGTTCAAATCAGGGAAGCGGTGCTTGGCGGGGATTGCCTCGAACAAGTCGTCCAGCGATTTCACGCCGACGGTCTTGAGCATCGCGTCCCGTTCTGCAGGGGAGATCGGGATATAGGTCATGGTTTTCTCCGAGCGTTTTAGCTTTTGGCTTTTAGCAGTTAGCTCTTGCTAACCGCTAAAAGCTAATCGCTACTCTGCTAGTGGCTTCTTCCCTCACAATACTTCTCATACTCAGCCGCATCCATCACCTCGCCAGCGGAGCCGCCTTCGATTTTGATCATCCATGCGGCACCAAAGGGATCGGAGTTGAGGGTTTCAGGGGCATCGGAAAGTCCCTTGTTCACAGCGCTGACTTTTCCAGCGGCGGGGGCGTAGATTTCGGAGGAAGCCTTTACGGATTCAACGGAAGCGATGGCTTTTCCAGCAGTAACTTCTTCGCCTTCATCCACAAGGATTTCAACGAAGACGATGTCCGATAACTGACTCTGGGCATAATCTGAAATGCCTACTGCGCCAGTGGCAGGATCGAACCATTCATCGGATTTGGTGTACTTGAGATTGGAAGGGGTATTCATGTTTTGGTCTCCTGTTTGAGTATTTGGCGAATCAAAAAAGGACGCACGACTTCATAATCGTGCGTCCTCTGTAATGGAACCTGAGAGATTAGTTTGGTCTGCTAGCCGTTTCGTCTTGTAGTCACATAGTCAAAAGACCACACGACTAACAGACTATCTGACCATCCAGACTTACTTTACACCGTCGGTATCCCTTTGGCGGGGAATTTTCCAGAGCGTATGCGGTTGCAGGGTCCTTTTGCCTGAGAGATTCATCTGGCTTCGCCTCTTTTCCAGATTTGCACCTTCGGCGTCCCGTGTAGGGATCTCTTCCCTGCATGCCGTTCAATTGTGCTTCCATTTTATGAGCGAGGGGAACCAAAGTCAAGGGAGAAACGTCATGAAATGCCAATGGATTCTGCTTTCAGCGTCGGATTCATGGTACTATGATTTAGGTCTCCATCTGTGAATAATTGGATGGATGGCAGGTCTGAAACCTTTATTTGAATCGAAATATGGAGGCGTTTTATGAATGGTGCAAAATTTGGCATTCCTGCCATCATTGCGGTGATCGTCCTTTGTCTGGCTTGTATCTGTTGCGCGGTGATCGGCCTTTATTTTTACGGCGATACCCTGATTAGTGGATTTTCATCGCCATCCCCAAGCCAGCCCCTTGCTCCTGTGGATACAACCAACCTGCCCGAATGGACGATCATCGTCTATGCCGATGCGGATGATGACATTCTGGAAGGCGACTTGTGGTTCGATGTGAATGAAATGGAACTGGTGGGGTCCACGTCACAGGTCAATATTGTGGTGCAGCTCGATCGCGCCGTGGGCGGCTTCAACGGTGATGGTGATTGGACGGATACACGCCGCTATTTGGTGACGCAGGAAGATGATCTAAATGCGATCAATTCTCCCGTGGTGGAATATATCGGTGAAGCAGACATGGGCTCCCCGCAAACTCTTGTGGATTTTGTAAGTTGGTCTGTTCAAAATTACCCAGCTAAAAAGTACGCGCTGATCATGTCTGATCATGGCAGCGGTTGGGCAGAAGGCTTCTCCGATCTCGAATCAGGCAATAGCCTGTCACTGCCCGAGATCACCAATGCCATTGCCCAGGTGCAGTCGCAGATGAACGGACAGAAATTCGAGATCATTGGTTTCGACGCCTGTCTAATGGGCATGGTTGAGGTCTTTGGGGCGCTCTATCCCTATTCCAATTACATGATCGCTTCAGAAGAAGTGGAACCTGCTACAGGATGGGCGTACGCTGCGTGGCTGGGGCAACTTGTCCAGAACCCCACCGTCAGCGGACGCGAACTGTCGCAGTCGATTGTTTCTACATATATTGTGGATGATGTCATTCTGACCTTGAGCCGTTCTTCCAACGAGATCGCAGAGATCGAAGCGGATACCACCTTGAGCGCCATCGAAAGCGCGCGCATGCCTGAAGTTATCAGTGCCATGAATCAGTTTATTACCACGCTCACCAACGTGGACCAGCAATGGGTGGCAGAAGGACGCGGGTATACCCGTAGTTATTACTCGGTCTTTGGTGAGGAACTTCCATCTCCCTATATCGACCTGAGTCACTTTGCGGAGATCATGGCCACCACCAATGACCCTGCCATCGTTCAATCTTCGCAGCAACTCCGCACAGCGATCGATGCGGCTGTGATAGCGGAAAAAAACGGTGCGCGCATGAACGGGTCGTATGGCATGTCCTTCCATTTTCCCATCTCGGATATTTATATCTTCACTGAATTCGACAATGATGCCCCCCTGCGTTATGCGGTGGATGCAGCCGCCTTCCTCCAGCAATCGTCATGGGACGAATTCCTCGCCTTCCATTACACAGGACAGGCATACGTGCCGCAAGTGGGACAGGCATACGCACCCACCCGTACCAGCACCGTGATCGCCCCGGGCGCCTCAGATTTTTCCATTGAGCCTGTTACACTTTCAGATACACTCATCACGGGTGACGAAACGCTGACCCTCTCTACCACCGTCACGGGTGATGTGTCGTATATTTATTTCATCCTCTATTTCTACAACCCCGAAGCAGATGCCTATTGGGTGGCGGATACTTTATATCATTTCGCAGACAACACAACGAACATAGGCGGTGTGACAGTCCCCGATTATGGTCCTAGCCCAATTGAAGTGACCAACGAATGGGTGCCGAGTCTCTGGGTGTTGAAAGATGGCGTCAACGAGGAATTTGCACTCTTTGAACCTGATGAATATCTCAGCGCAGATGGGATTTCCACCTATTCATTGTATGGACAATACACCCCCGTCAACGGTGCACCCGTGGATGCGAAACTGGTCTTCGACCCAGATGGCAATTTGCTGCAAGTTTATGCGCTGCCTGACCCCGATGGTGACGGCGTTGCCACAGCGGTCGCCATCACGCCGCAGATCGGCGACCAGTTCGAAGATTACGTCCAGTCCTATTACTTCGATGAGAACGATGAGACATACTTCGATTACTCATTGGGCGGCGTGGTCTTCACCTACGGTGAACAAGGCTTCTGGTTCGAATCCCGCTACCTTGTGGATGGTGATTATGCCGTCGGTTTCTATGCCGTGGACTTTGACAACAACACGAAGGAAAGCTATGAATTCTTCACGTACCAGTACGAGTAAATAAATAACCCAATAAAAAGACTTCGGAGTTGATCTCCGAAGTCTTTTTATTTTTGTAAAACCTTTTGTGTTGCTCGAAACGCCAGCGGGGGTAAATGCTCACGTTCGAACCATTCCACCGCATCGGCATCATCCGCTGCCGACATTTCTCCGCCCAGCACTTCCGCCAGATAAACGATAATGAAATCCGCGCCGCGTTCATGCTCCCTGCCAGAGATGACATCCAACACACGCGTGATACGCACGGTCAAACCAGTCTCTTCCAAACATTCCCGCTCGGCTGCTTCGGCGGGGTTTTCGCCCCCGTTCACGAAACCAGCAGGCAGCGTCCACATGCCGCGAAACGGCTCATTGACTCGCCTCACCAACAATACGCGGCCATCCTGTTCGATCAGGACCGCCGCCGCAACCTTCGGGTCTTGAAAATGAATCCACCTGCATTGCGGGCAAACAGGGCGTACATGACCAAACTTTTCTTCATGCGTCACCTGCGTTCCACACCGCGGGCAGAATTTTATAAAACTATCGCGAGCCATATAAGGCTATTGCCATTTTTTCAGAGCAGACCGGCGCATGAACCACATCAACCCACCGCTCAGGATGCCGATGACCAGGAAAATGATTTGCCAAAGCATGGAGATCGGCGCTTCAACAGGTTGTGCATTGCGCTGCGCTTCCTCCTCGGCCATAGCCTGATTCTGGTATTCTGATTCACTGCCTGCCTCTTTGGGTGCTTGCATCGTATCCATTTGTGGTTCAGGTGCAGGGAGTGCTCCTTCTTCCGCTGCGGCTGGCGGTTCCAGTTCGAGCATGGGCGCTTCTGTTGCTGCGGCTTCCTCGGGGCATGGGCCTTCACATCCTCCGCCGACAGACAACTCGTCACCGCCGCCGCCTCCAAACCCATAGGCAGGTGCAGGCGCGCTGAAACTGACATACGGTGACATGGCGTTCACTGTGAATGAAAGCATGAGCATGAATGTTGAGAAGACCGTTGCCAAACGGAATAGGGGATAGGTTCTTGGAAGGGGTGGTTTGAGCCCCACCATTTTGCGGGTGAGGGTAAAGTTGCGCGGTGCTTTGCGCTTTGGTAGTTTGCCGAGAATACCCCGGGTGGCGCGAAGGTCGCTTAAAACAGAAGCAAGCTCAGGGTCCGATTTGAGGCGTGACTCCAATCGAGCTGCTTCAGAAGCTTTAAGCTGTCCATCGAGATATGCGGAGAGTTGTTCGATTTCGCGGAAATTTTTCATAGGGTGTTTTCCCCTTCTAGACGAAATGAAGCGGGCAAAAGTTCCTTGAAGGATCGCAAACACTCACGTAATCTTAATCGCGCGCGCGCAAGGCGGCTTTTTATGGTGCCAAGCGGGACATGTGCCGCGGCTGCGACTTCGCTGTAGTCCATGCCTTGAATGTCGGCGAGCACGACCACACTGCGGAATTCGGTTGGGAGTGCATCTAGACAGTGCTGAATGGCATGTTCGAGTTCGTCGGCTTCGGCTTTTTGGTCGGGTGTCATGCTTGAGTCAGCCAGCCATTTCGGCGAATCCATTTCTTCGCCGTCGTTGGTTTCAGGTTCAAGCGGGGTGGTGGGGCGGCGTTTTTGGCGGCGCAGTTCGTCATAACAGGCATTGGTGACCGTACGCATGATCCATGCTTTGAAGGAGCCGCCGCGGAATGAAGTGATACTGTGGAAGGCGGAGATAAATGCTTCCTGCGCGGCATCTTGTGCTTGATCTTCATCTCCAAGAATGCGCAGGGCGGTGTTGAAGACGGTATCCTGATAATGCAGGATGAGTGTATTGAACGCGTCCAGATCACCTTGTTGTGCAGATTGAATGAGAGCGGTTTCGTCCATGCAATTATTTTACCGCTTTATTTGATGTGAATTATTTTGGAAAACGCTTTGCAATGAAAGTATAAAGCCAACGCCAGACGGTCATGCCGAGTGCATTGGAACTTCCGAGGATGAAGGTGAAAAGCGGCAATGCAGTGGAGCCAAGCCAGGCGGCGCGCAGAGTGGTTGCCAGCGGCGCGGCAAAAAGCGAAACAAGTGCCACGCGCCAAAGTAGTTTGTGATTTTCATTCACCTGTTCATCGAACAAGCCGAACCAGGGTGCAAGGACAAACCATGCAAATAGCACGGGAAAGAATGCCGCTGCCATGCGCGGCAGGTAGGACATATCCGTCGTGCCGTGGGTGGCGAAGCCGATCAGTGTGAGGATGGCAATGGCGAGAATATCGCCGAGGATGAGGATGGTTTTTTTGTTCATTTCTTCCTATAAAAAACGAAGGACACAAAAGCAAAATTCAATGTGTTTTACTTTGTGTCCTTCGTCCTTTTGCGTTTGCCAGTAGCTGGCGCAGGTGAAAAAAATTATTCCCGTCGTCCCTTGGTCACAATTCGAATGGGAGTTCCGAGGAAGCTGTATTCCTTGCGGATCTGGTTTTCAAGATAGCGCAAGTAGGTGAAATGGAAGAGGGATGGTTCATTGACGTAGATCAGGAAAGTCGGCGGATCACTGCGGACCTGCGTGCCGTAGAACATCTTGACCTGACGCCCCGCATGAGACGGATGTGGGTGTGCGTCCTGCGCCGTATGAATGATCTCATTGATGGTGGAGGTCGTCAAACGCGCAAGGCGTTCTTCCTGTACTCGCAACGCCATCGGCAGAACCTGATCTACACGTTGGCCGGTCTTGGCGGAGATGTAGAGAATGGGCACGTACGACACAAAATTCAGGTCGTTGAGGATTTTTTCGGTGTAGGCATCCATGGTGGTGCCATCTTTTTCGACAGCATCCCATTTATTCACCAGCACAACACAGGATTTCCATTGGTCTTTTATGAAGCCTGCAATATGCGCATCCTGCGCGGTGATGCCTGTGGTGGCATCGATCATCAATAAGGCAACTTCACAGCGTTCGATGGCTTTGAACGCACGGATGACGCTGTATTCCTCGACGCCTTTTTCGATCTTTCCGCGCCGACGGATGCCAGCCGTATCGATCAAGGTGATCGGCAGGCCTTCAAATTCCATTTGCATGTCAATGGCATCGCGGGTTGTCCCAGCAATGGGGGAGACGATGACCCGCTCTTCGCCGACCAGTTTGTTCAGCAGGCTTGATTTGCCCGCATTCGGCTTGCCGACGATGGCGATCTTGATGTTGTTATCCTCTTCTTCCTCTGGCAGTTCAGGGAAGGCGGAAACCAACGCATCGAGCAGGTCACCTGTGTTGGTTCCATGTATGGCAGAGATGGGATATGGATCACCCAGCCCCAGCTCATAGAACTCAGCCACTTGATCGCGCCGTTCTCTTGATTCACATTTATTAACCACAACGAAGATCGGCGGCAGGAAACTGCCATCGGGTTGTTTGCGCTGCATGCGGCGTAAAATGCTTGCCACTTCACGGTCGGGTTCGGTAACACCGGTCTCACCGTCGTTGACGAAGAACACTGCATCCGCTTCCTGAATGGCGGCTTGAGCCTGTCGGCGTATGTCATCGATAAAGTCCACCGAACCAGTTGAGAGCGGAGTCCGACCGCCGTGGGTGGGGTCGATTCCGCCCGTATCCACAACGGTGAACTGGCGTCCATTCCATTCCGCTTCGCCGAAAAGGCGGTCACGAGTCGTGCCGGGTGTTTCGTCTACAATCGCCATACGCTCGCCGACAAGGCGGTTGAAAAGCGTGGATTTACCGGCGTTGGGTCTTCCTACTAGGGCAACAATGGGTTTCATAATTCGATATCTTTCTAAAAATTTCCTGCATCAAACAGTATTTATGTGTTTGATGATTAGGGTCTTGGGGTTGGTGTTGGCGTACTTATCGGTGTGATCACCACTTCGATGGTGTTCGGAAGGATCGACTCGACCACAATGTTCGCGATCAAGATCTCCACCTTGGGCGTTAGCTGGTAGGTGCCCGGGGTCAGCCCTGTCAGATCCACTGTGGCGCGGACAGATTGGCGGGTGAGGGTATCCAGCAGGGAAAGCGGGCCGGAGAGGATCACATCCACACTGGTGGGGGAGACTTGCGCTGTCAGCCCGTTTTCGAGCCCGATGATCTCGATCCGTTCACCTGCCAGTGTAACACTACTTTCGATGGGTGAGACCCCCGCTTGTACCAGCACCGTCTGCTCGCCGATGATCGAAATGCCCTCGGGCAGGTTGAGTGCCAGCCGCATATTGATATCTTCTTGCGCATTTTGCAGGTCCAGCGGTTGTGTTTCGATGACACCAGGCAGGCTGACGACCAGATCTGGGTCAGAAGAATAGACCGTTACCACGGGGGGGAATACTGAAAGGTCTGTGAGGCGATACCCGCTCGCGACCCGCCCAATGATGGTTACTTTTACAGCCACGTCACGATACCCGCCTTGCTGACTTACTGGCAGGGATACCCGCACGGTTTCGGGCGATAACGTTACTCCACTCACTTTTTGCCCAGCCTCATCGAGGATTTCCACCGGCAGA
>VGOX01000024.1 GCA_016875755.1 Chloroflexota bacterium | reverse complement strand
GCAGTTCTCAATCCAGACTGCTCGCTCCAAACTCAATTCACATTACGTAGCGGTTCAATCTGCCAATGAAAAATTCAAAGCAACTTAGTTTACGATGTAATGAGCGGGATCGAGGAAATATATCCCTGCAAATGATCCATCGAGTCGACCGGGTAGATCACCAGTTCATAGTTGGCTTTCGATAATGCAGAAGCCACACCTCTCAAGCGCTGCACAAAAGACGGCGCGGTAAAGAAAGGCGTTAACACGCCAATGCGGTCTGTATTTTGCATCGCACGTGCACGCGCATCGGCTCTGGGTATGAACCCAAGCTGATCAATGGCATCCATCACACGTCTATGCGTTTCAGGATTCACTTTATCAGGCGTATTCAACACACGCGAGATCGTTGAAATACTGACGCCTGATTTTTGCGCTACATCATAGATGGTGGGTGATTTCTTGGAAGCGGTCATAAAATTCTTGAAAGCACTTTCAGTTTAGCATACGTGCTTACAGGGCGTCAATACAGTATTACCCTGTCACAACGGCTGATGGTGATGAAGGTTGCGGTCGACCATCTGTATTTCCATATGATTTTGCGATACACTTGCCGCGCAATGCACCTCTCCCGCATCCTTCGCACCAAATTAATACCCCCTCCCCGCAACGCCCGCACGCTTGCCCGCCCGCGCGTCAATGACGTTCTAGCGCAGATGTTTGACTACCGACTCACGATTGTGCAGGCGGAAGCGGGCTTCGGCAAGAGCACTGCACTGGCAGAGTTTGCAGGCGAGCATCCATCCGTTTTGTGGTATCAAGCCAACGCCGAAGATAACGACCCGCTGGTTTTCCTCCTGCAACTTTGCCACGCCTTACAGAATACCCTGCCGAGCCTCCCCAATCTGCCCATCGCTTTTCTCGAAACATGGGATGGCGCACAGGGACCGCTCCCGTGGCGTGCCGTGCTGGATGGGATCATCAATTCACTTGCGGATGCGTCCATCCCGCCGACCTTGTTCATCCTCGACGATGCGCACCTGCTCACCGAGAACGGCGAAGTCCCGCACATCCTCGACCGCCTGATTGCGCTTGCGCCTGTCAATTTTCACATCCTGTTGTCAGGTCGTCCCACCATCACATTACCCACGCTCACACGCTGGCGCGCACAAGGCGATGCGCTTCTCCTCGACCAATCGATTCTGACATTTACAAAAAACGAGATCGGCTCACTCTTCAGCAACCATTACGGACTCGAACTCACCAACGAAGAACTTGATTCCCTGCTCGAATACACCGAAGGCTGGGCGATCGGTTTGCAACTCATCTGGCAGAGCATCCGCACCCAATCACCACTGACGCTTGAATTTCCCTTGCGCTGGCAAGCCGACTCGCTCGAAACGCTTTTCGATATGCTCGCGCACGAAGTCTTCGAGCGTCAGCCTGCCGATGTGCGCGAGTTTCTGCTCGTCACCTCTGTATTGCGTGACCTCAACCCCGATGTCTGCGATGCGCTGTATTCCATAGGCGGCTCTGCTTCCATGCTTGCTTATTTGCGGCGGCAGGATTTATTTGTTGCTGAAACCGCCTCTGGCACGCTGCGATATCACCACATCTTTCACAACTTCCTCCAGCAGCAATCCGATGTGCCCACTCGCACCGCATGGCATCGCAACGCCGCTGAATATTTCAATGCCCATAAAAATCCAGAGGAAGCCATCCATCACCTGATCGAAGCCAAAGCCTGGGATGACGTTGCGAACCTGCTCGATACATACGCCGCCACGCTTCTTTCTACGGGACGGCTGGATACGCTTGCGAGTTACATTGACTCCCTCCCAAGCCTTTCCCTGCACCAGCATCCCACACTCATGTTCACCCTTGGTGAACTGGCGCGCATGCACAGCCGCTTCGACGAAGCCCAGGGCTGGTACAAGCAATCCGAAGTCACCTGGCGCCAGCGCGGACAGCAGGACGGCATCGCCCGTGCCCTGCGTGGACAAGCCCGCGTCTATCTTGATACCGTCAACCCCACCCAAGCCGAAAAACTGCTCGAAGAAGCCATCCGTCTCAGCGACGGGTTTGAAGACCGCGAAGCACAGGTCAGGTTGTTTGAACTGCTCGCAGAAAACAAGCTCAACTCTGGACACGTCGAAGAAGCGGAACGTTTACGTCAGCGGGCAGAAGAGTTACACGCCGAAGGTCCATCCAATGACCAGTTGTGGTTCCGCGTCCTCCTCCGCACGGGGCGGCTCGAAGAAGCCAGAAGGGGATTGGAAGAACTCGCCGAAGCCGAAAACCGCGAGCCTGTACAAACTCCGCGCGCGCACCGTGAGACGAAACTCCTGCTTTCGCTCATTTATTCCTTCATGGGGCTGAGTGCCGAAGCTCACCAAGCCGCCCTCGAAGGCACCGAACGCGGCGACAAATTGAAATCACCGTTCGTGACCGCGGTCGGTCACATGCGGCAGGGACACGCTCTCAACCTGCTGCTCGCCGCTGAAGAAGACCGTCTGGCACGCGCCACCTCCGTGTTTGAAACGACCATCTCGCTCAGCAAAAGCCTCGATGTGCCGCGCCTTTCGGTGGAAGCCAATTGGGGTTTGTGCCGCGCCTATGGCTATCACGGAGATTTGCAGCGCGCACAACGTCACGCGCAGGAAGCCATTGACGTTGCCGCCGAAGCAGGCGATGAATGGATATCATCTCTCACTCGCCTTTCGATGGGCGCTAGTTTGATGCTCGCCGCGCGTTACGAAGCCGCCGAAGTTTGGCTGAACCGTGCGGTGCGTGGTTTTGAAGAATGTAGCGATTCCTTTGGACGCAGCGCCGCGCGGTTGTGGCTGGCGTATGGTCATTTCAAACAAAAGAAACTCGATTTCGTCGCCCAACTCCTGCCCGACCTGCTGGCGGTCTGCGAACAGAACGGCTATTCCTTTTTGTTCACACGCCCCACCTTGCTCGGTCCAGCGGATGAGCGCATGTTCGTTCCGGTGTTGCTGCTTGCCCGCCAGAATGATTGGGAGAGCGGCTATGTAGATCGCCTGCTCGATACGCTCAATTTGCGTGAGGTCCGAATCCACCCTGGGTTTCGGCTCACTGTCGAAACGCTGGGCAACTTTCAGGTTAAGCGGGGAAGCGAGGTTATTCCTCCCAATGGCTGGCGGCGCGAGAAGTCGCGTCAGTTGTTTCAGTTGCTGCTCACGTATCGCCGTTCTCCGCTCGACCGCGATCAGATTTGTGAACACCTGTGGCCCGAAGCCGACCCCGCCACCGCGCAGCGTAATTTCAAGATCACGTTGAACACGCTCTATCAAGTATTGGAACCAGACCGTGACGCAGGCAGCGACTCGGCGTTCATCGTGCGGGATGGGACGACCTACACCCTGCGCCTCCACGCGGACCTCTGGCTTGATTCTGACCATTTTGCCCGACTCGCCCGTGAGGGATTCAAACCCAATGCGATGGCGTCTTTGGAACAAGCTGTGAATTTGTATCACGGCGATTACCTGCCCGATACGCTCTACGAGCCGTGGGCAGCCGAAGAACGCGAACGTTTTGCCGCGCTCTTTTTGGAAGCCACCGATAAATTATGCGAATTGTATTTGCAAAGTGACCGTTTCACTGAAGCCATAGACCTGAGCCAGCGCATCCTTGCCCGCGATAATTGTTGGGAGCGGGCGTACCGCCACCTGATGCAAGCATATAACGCCCTCGGAGATCGCGGTCAACTGGCACGCACATACCAACGCTGTCAACAGACCTTGAAAGATGAACTCGATGTGTTGCCTTCGCAGGAAACGCAGGATCTTTATAAAAAATTGATCCGCACCTAGCCTCCTTGTACCGCGAGATTTATCTCGCGGTTTTGTTCTATATCACCCCTTCGGGGTTTCTGCCTATTGCCTTCTGCAACCCGCCTCCTGCCTTCAGCTCTCTGCCTTCTGCTCCCCCCTTTGTAACCCGCTTGTTACCCCTGCCTGCTATCTTGTGATGGATGGATGCCCCAACCCTGCCGCTGATTTCCTCTTTCATTATCCGCTTTGTGCTGGACGAAACCGCTGACCAGCCGACTTATCACGGCGTAGTGCGGCATATCCAAACTGCCCAGGAAGTCAGCTTCACAGAATGGCGCGAAGCGACCGAATTCATGCGTCGTTTTGTGCAACTTGACGAACTCCAGCCTCCATCTTCTCCTGACCCAATTACCAATCTCTAATCTCCCAACACGGAAGGTATCATGCGCAACGTACAAATCCTCAGCACGGGTAGTTATGTCCCTGAAAGAGTTGTCACCAATGCCGAAGTGGATGCGCTCATGGGCGAATCCACCAGCGAATGGCTGGAAGTTAACGTCGGCATCAAGGAACGCCGCTGGATGGCTCCCGATCAGGTGACCTCCGACCTGATCGTGGAAGCTTCGAAGAAAGCGCTCGAACGGGCAGGCATCACTGCCACTGACCTTGACCTTATCATCGTCTCGACCGACACGCCCGATTACCTTTCCCCAAGCACTTCCATTGTCGTGCAAAACAAACTCGGCGCGGACAAGGCTGGCTGCTACGACATCAACTCCGCGTGTGCAGGGTGGGTGACCGCTCTCGATCAGGGTGCAAAATATCTGATGACTGAACCGCAGATGAAATACATCCTTGTTGCAGGTGGATATGGCATGAGCTGCTTCCTCGACTTCACCGATAAAAAGACCGCCAATCTCTTTGCCGATGGCGCGGGTGCGGTAGTGTTGGGCATTGGCGAGGAACAAGGTTTCCTCGGCTCGAATTTGTTGGCAGTCGGTTCCTTCCACGATGCTCTCGGTATTTACACAGGCGGCACCTACCGTCCATGCACGCCTGAAAATATGGCGCAGTTCGGCGCTCCCAAAGTGGAGTTTGTCAAGAAATTCCCTAAAACCTTCAACACCGAATACTGGCCCAAACTGATGCAAGGCGCGCTCGACAAAGCAGGGCTTACATTCGACGATGTGGATCATTACTACTTCACCCAACTCAACCTCCGCACCATCGAATTCATGATGGACTTGCTCAAACAGCCGCTCGAAAAAGCGCACTGGGTCATGGATAAATGGGGCTACACTGGCTCGCCCTGTGTGGTCATGGCGCTCGATGACTCGATTGCACAGGACAAAGGTCCCAAGCCAAGTGACGTGATCCTCTTCTGTGCCAGTGGCGGCGGCATTACGATGGCGTCGTCGGTTTGGAAGTGGACGGCAAAATAGACCAGGGACGATTGACGATAGACCATGGTCTGCGGTCTATGGTCTGTGGTCAATAGGAGGTTCTATGTATATCGGTGACTATCTCGCACGCAGAGAACTGTACTCCCCCGACAAACTTGCATTCATTGATGCGAGTAAATCTCCTGAATGGCGGCTGACTTTCCGCGACGCGAATCGCCGTGCGAATAAACTTGCCAATTGGCTCAAATCTCAGGGCATCGGCAAAGGGGATCGAGTCGCTATTTTGGCAAAAGACGGCTATGAACATCTTGACCTCTTCTTCGCCTGCTCCAAACTTGGCGCTGTTCATACTGCTCTCAACTGGCGCTCGCATTGGCGCGAACTGCTCGAAATCTTCAATTACACCAAACCAAAAATTCTCATCTTCTCGGATGATTTCAAAGAAGGCGTTGCGAACCTCACTGAACACTATTCACTGATCTCTGTTCACTTGGATGGAAACGGAGTTAAGGATTCACTACTCTTTGAGACGACTCTCCAAGCCGCCTCTGACTCTGCTGTGACTTGTCCCAGCCTCGAGGCAGAGGATACCGCCGCCTTGATATTTACCGGTGGTACGACAGGACTCCCTAAAGCCGCGCAAGTCTCGCACCGCATGATCGCGTGGAATACGCTCAACACCGTCATCCATGATGTGACGCATAACGATGTGTATCTCAACGTCTTCCCCATGTTCCACACGGGCGGACTCTTCGTCTACACCCTGCCGCAAGTCATCTTTGGCGGGACGACGTTTCTGATTCGTCAATTTGACCCTGAGCAGGTTTTGACTCTTCTCGAACGCGAGAAGGTCACCATCTTTGCCGCCGTGCCGACCATGTACCAAATGCTGACTACGGCTCCAAATTGGGAATCTGCGGATCTGTCCGCGCTGCGTTTCTGCACGTCGGGTGGAGCGCCATTGCCTGTTTCGCTGGTGGAGAAATATACAAAGGAAAAGAACATCCGCTTCAAGCAGGGTTTCGGTATGACGGAATTCGGTCCTGGCATTTTTGCACTCGCGCCCGAAGACGCCATTCGCAAAGCAGGCTCGATCGGGCGCCCGAATTTCTTCGTGGACGCAAAAATCGTCAATGAGCAGAATCAGCTCCTCGGTCCGAATGAGGCGGGGGAGTTGATCCTCAAAGGTCCGTCGTATAGCTCAGGCTATTTCAACAATCCAGAAGCGACCCAAGCAGCTGTCGATGAGCGTGGATATTTTCACACGGGCGATGTCGCTTTGTATGACGAAGAAGGTTATTTCTATATCGTCGATCGCAAGAAGGATATGTTCATCAGTGGTGGCGAGAATGTGTATCCCGCCGAAATTGAAAAGGTGTTGTACCAGCACCCATCGATTCACATGTGTGCTGTGATCGGCTTGCCCGATGCGAAGTGGGGCGAGGTTGGCAAGGCTTGTGTTGTGTTGAAACCAAATCAAAGCGCGACGGAGGAAGAATTATTGAAATTTATGACAGAGCGATTGGCAAAATATAAAGTCCCCAGGTCTGTGAGTTTCATGGCAGCCCTGCCCATTTCTGCCGCAGGGAAAATTCTTAAGCGCGAATTGAAAGAACAGTTTGTGGTTGACGGTGGATAGTTGAAAGCAGAGCCGCCAACTACCAACGACAAACTACCAACCATTTATCCAAAGGAGAAAATCATGTCAACAGTTCCAACTTTACCCGGTATCACATCCAAGGTTGTTGATACCTCCCGCTTGAAGCAACACGTTCTTTTTAGCGGACCTGAGAACGGCACGCCCGTTTTGTTCGTGCATGGCAACGCGTCTTCCGCTTCGTATTGGGAAGAGATCATGCTCAAACTGCCTGCGGGCTTCCGCGGCATTGCGCCTGACCTGCGCGGTTACGGTGACACCGAAGACAAGTTGATCGATGCCACCCGCGGCATGGGTGATTGGGTGGATGACATCGCCGCGTTGCTCGATGCGCTCAAGATCGAAAAGACGCATGTGGTCGGTCACTCAATGGGCGGGACGATCGTGTTCGGCTTAGTTGGCTCACTGAGTGGGCGAGTGTTGAGTGGAACTGTCGTCAACCCCGGCTCGATCTACGGCTTTGGCGGTTCAAAAGATCTCGACGGTACACCCAATTACGACGACTTCGCTGGTTCTGGCGGCGGCGTGGTCAACCCGGATTTTCCCAAGTTGATCGCCGCTGGTGATCGCAGTTCCGATAACCCGCAAGCCTCTCCGCGTGTGGTGATGAACAGCTTCTACTGGAAGCCGCCTTTTGTCCCTGCCCGTGAAGAAGACCTGCTTTCCTCGCTCATGACTGAAAAGATAGGTGACCAGAAATACCCCGGTGATTTCGTTCCCTCGGGCAATTGGCCCAACGTGGCACCCGGCAAGTTTGGTCCCATCAATGCGCTTTCGCCAAAGTACGTGGGTGACAGTGTGAAGAACTTCGTCGGTGCGGCGAGCAAGCCCTTCATCCTGTGGGTGCGCGGCGACTCGGACATGATCGTTTCGGATGGCTCATTCTTTGATTTTGGTACGCTCGGCAAGTTGGGCTACGTCCCTGGCTGGCCCGGTGAGGAAGTCTACCCGCCCCAGCCAATGGTGGGACAGACCCGCAGTCTGCTCGAAAAATATACGGCGCAGGGTGGTTCCTTCGAAGAAGTCGTCATCGCTGACACGGGTCACACCCCCTATGTGGAGAAACCCGAAGAATTTATGAAGGCGTTTGGGAAAGTGCTTAAGTAAATAGAGAATGGGGAATAGTGAATAGTTTGTTGTTTCCGAAAAACTATTCACTATTCCCTGCTCACCGCTCTACTAAGGAGGCGTAATGCCTAAAGTGAAATCCCTTCCTCGCGGGGTAGCCATGGTTGGTGCGGGGATGTCGAAGTTTGGTGCCTTTGCCGAAAAGAACTCGCGCGACCTGTTCGTTGAGTCTTACAAGGCAATGACCAAATCGGTGGATAAAGGTTTTGATCCATCGATCATTGAAGCCATGTACGTTGGTAATTTTTCCAGCGACCAGTTCGAGCATCAGGCGCATCTCGCGCCCATTCTCGCGGACTCGGTCGGTTTACTGCCGATTCCTGCCACACGTGTGGAAGATGCGTGTGCTTCTGGTGGGGTGGCGCTGCGTCAGGGTGTGATGGCGATTGCCTCTGGCATGGCAGATGTTGTTCTCGTTGGCGGCGCGGAGAAGATGACTTCTCTCAGCACGGCGGCTGTCACCGAAGCGTTGGCAACCGCCGCCGATGTTCCCTTTGAAATTCCCGCGGGCTTTACCTTCCCCGGCTTCTATGCCGCGATGGCGTCCGCGTATATGGCTCAGTACGGCATGAAGTCTGAGCATCTCATGAATGTGGCGATCAAGAATCATGACAATGCCGCGCTCAACCCGAACGCACAATTCGGCGTCACCATTCAAACCTGGATGGAAGGACGCGTCGCGGCTGCGCTGAAAAAGGGGAAGCCCGCCCCGACATGGTCCACCATTTGGGATTTTCTCCATGACGAATCAGGCAACCCGACAATTGCGTACCCGCTTCGCCTGTTCGATTGCTCGCCTGTCTCTGACGGTGCGGCAGCGGTTCTGCTTGTGGCTGAAGAGATCGCTCATCAATTCACCGACCATCCGATTCGGATTATTGGCACCGCGCAGGCTTCCGGTTCAGCCTTGCATGACCGCCCGTCGATTACGAGCATCCCTGCGGCGAAAATCGCAGCGGCGAATGCTTATGAGATGTCAGGCGTGAGCGCGAAAGACATCCGCATTGCCGAAGTGCATGACTGCTTCACGATTGCTGAAGTGATCGCCAGCGAAGACCTCGGTTTCTTTGCTCCGGGCGAGGGCTTCAAAGCCGCCGAAGATGGCATGACCGCACGTAACGGCGCGAAGCCCATCAATACCTCGGGCGGCTTGAAAGCAAAAGGACATCCCGTCGGCGCTTCCGGCGTGGCACAAACTGTCGAAGTGTGGAAGCAGATGAGAGGTCAGGCAGAGGCGCGTCAGGTCGATGGCGATGTCTCACTGGCATTGACCCACAACGTCGGCGCGACCGGTTCCACTTGCACCGTCCATGTGTTTGAGAGAAGAATTTAGTAGGACGAGATAGTATCTCGTCCTACGGAGTAAAGCAATGAAAGATGAGACAACAACAATCCGCCCGTTCACTGCAGTGGCGTTCAATCAATATCTTGCGGAACATCAATTGATGATCGTGAAATGCTCAAAGTGCGGCGGTGTGTATGCGCCTCCGCGTGCGATCTGCCCGAAGTGTCACAGCGAAGAAATGGAATGGGTCGAAGCCAGCGGCAAGGGAAAACTGGCGGGTTTTACCATTATCTACAGTGGACCGACCTTCATGATGGAGCAAGGCTTCGACAAGAAGAATCCCTACGTTTCGGGCATTGTTGAACTCGAAGAAGGCACGTTCATCAGTGCCCGCATCACAGGTTTGGACATGTCCAAGCCTGCCGAGATCAAGGTGGGTACGCAATTGAGCGTGGATTTCGTTGAGTTTGGCGAAGGGGAATCCCAAAAAACTTATCTGGCGTTCAAGGTGTAACTTGCAAGGAACTGCGGGATGATAAAACGTCAATATGTGAAGGCGGGCAGGTCTTCGATGCTGTCAATGCAGAAAATGCCCGCCATCACTTTCAAGGAGAATAACCATGCGCATGAAAGATAAAGTAGTGCTCGTTACAGGCGGCGCGGCGGGAATTGGCAAAGCCACCGCCCTGCGTTTCGCCGAAGAAGGTGCGAAAGTTGTCATTTGTGATGTGAACGAAGCCGTTGGGCAGGAGACTTTGAAACTGCTCGGCGAAGGCGCGTCCTTCTACAAGGTCAACGTGACCAGCCGCGAAGACGTTCAAAAGTGGGTGGATGATGTCGTTGCCAAGTATGGTCGCATCGACGTGATCGTCAGCAACGCAGGCGTTTTGCGCGATGGACAGTTGGTCAAGGTGAAGGAAGGCAATTTGGTCGGGCAGATGTCTGAGCCTGATTTCGACCTCGTCATCTCGGTAAATCTCAAAGGTGTGTTCAATTGTGCTCAAGCCGTTGCTCCTGTCATGGCAAAACAAGGTGGTGGCGTGATCTTGAACGCCTCTTCCGTTGTCGGTCTCGATGGGAATTTTGGGCAGACAAACTATGTGGCGACCAAATTCGGCGTGATCGGCATGACCAAGGTGTGGGCGCGCGAACTCGGCAAGTTCAACATCCGTGTCAATGCTGTCGCTCCTGGCTTCACCGCCACTGAAATGGTCACCGCCATGCCCGAGAAGGTTTTGGACGGCATGAAGTCTCACACTCCGCTCGGACGTTTGGGCGAGCCGCGCGATATTGCCAACGCCTATCTCTTCCTCGCTTCGGATGACGCCTCCTTCATTACGGGCGAAGTTCTGCGTGTGGATGGTGGTATCGTCGTCGGGACGTAAATAAAGTGTCAAGTATCACGTGTCAGGTGCCAAGTCTGGCATCTGGCACGTGATTTGTTCTCCGAGTTGATTACCTGAAACCTGATACCTGGAACCTGACACCTGACACCTTCACCATGAATTCTGCCGACATTCTGACCAAACGAGCACTGCTAACTCCCAATCGCGAAGCGATGATCGAACTCGTGAGCGGAGTCCACTACACCTATGCGGACTTGAATCAACGCGCCAATCGTGCGGCGAATTTTCTGCGCGAGACATGCGGCGTGGAGAAGGGTGATCGCGTGTCCATTCTGGCGCATAACAGCGTCGCCTATGTGGACTTGTTGTTCGGTGTGGCGAAGATCGGCGCGATTCTTGCTCCGCTCAATTGGCGGTTGACCTCACGCGAATTGACTTACATCGTCAATGACTGTCAGCCCAAGGTGTTGATCGTCGGTCCTGAATTCGTTTCAGTGTACAACGAGATGAAAAACTCCATCAAAGTGGAGCATATTATTTCGCTGGAAGGTGCAGATGTTTCAGGCGAAGCATATGAAACATTGGAAGACCAAGCCTCGGCGCAAGAACCGAAGCGACCAGAAATTTCAGGCGATGATGCTGTTTGCATCCTCTACACATCAGGAACAACGGGACGTACCAAGGGCGCAGTTCTTCCACATCGCCAATTGATATGGAATTCCATCAACACGGTCGTTTCGTGGGGCTTGAACGAAAAAGATATTTCCCCGATCCTGACCCCGATGTTCCATTCGGGCGGATTGTTCGTTTTTCTCGTGCCGATCTTTCACGTTGGCGGCAAGCTTTTGCTTGGACGCACCTTCGACCCCGACGCTTCGCTGAAATTGATCGTGGATGAAAAATGCACGGTCATTCTCGGCGTGCCGACTTTGTACCAGGTATGGATGAATTCGCCGCAGTTTGAGAACGCTGATTTCAGCCACGTCCGCTTTTTCATTAGTGGCGGCGCACCGTGCCCCCCTTCGTTGATCCAGGCATGGAGCGAGAAGAAGGGCGTCGTTATGCGCCAGGGTTACGGTCTGACCGAGGTGGGTGTGAACTGCTTCTCGATGACCGATGAAGACGCGCTGCGCAAAGTCGGCTCGGTGGGGAAACCCATTTTTCATAGTGAGATGCGTTTGGTCGATGAAAACTGCAAAGACGTTCCTGTCGGTTCGACGGGTGAACTCATCATCAAAGGCGAGCATGTTTGTGTGGGTTATTGGAACAACGCCGAAGCCACAAAACAATCACTCAAGGATGGCTGGTTCCACACGGGCGACATGGCGCGCATGGATGAAGAAGGCTACTTTTATATTGCAGGTCGTTTCAAAGACATGATCATCAGCGGCGGAGAGAACGTCTACGCCGCCGAGGTGGAAGCCATCTTCCGCGAACATGCTGCTGTTGCCGATGCGGCGTTGATCGGTCAGCCCGATGAAAAATGGGGCGAAGTTGGTTTGATGATCGTGGCGTGCAAGCCAGGTCAGGCTGTGACAGGCGAAGAACTGCTTCAATTTTGCGCGGGACATTTGGCGAAGTACAAAATCCCCAAACGGGTCGAGTTTGTTGAGTCGCTGCCGTATTCACCGTATGGAAAGGTGATTAGGGCTGAGTTGAAAAGGCAGTGGATAGTGAATGGTGGATAGTGGGCAGTTTTGACGCTCGCTACACATTGTCCACTTTCCACTAACCACTTAAGAGGTTGTATGCCGAAAATTAAAACCAGTACCGTCGAACTCTACTACGAAATTCACGGCGAGGGAAAGCCTCTCGTTCTGATTTCGGGTCTTGGGTATTCGAGTTGGCAGTGGCACAAGATGGTTCCGCTTCTTGCCGAACATTTCCAAGTCATTACCTTCGATAATCGCGGAGTTGGTCAGAGTGATAAGCCTGCGGGTCCGTACACGGCTGGGATGCTGGCGCAAGATACGGTTGGACTGCTTGATGCGTTGAAGATCGAAAAAGCCGTCATCGTTGGTCATTCGATGGGCGGGTTCATTGCTCAAGCCATCGCGTTGGATTTTCCGCAGAGAGTGGAAAAACTCATCCTGTGTTCGACCAACTTTGGGGGACCGAACCATGCTCCCATCACGCCAGAGGCGATGAAAGTCCTCACCGATGTGACCAGTGATGCGCTCACTCGTTTCAAGAATGGCTTGGCGGTCAGCACCGCTCCAGGCTGGTCTGAGAAGAATCCAGAGATGATCGAGGAGTGGATCAAGTGGCGTGTGGCGAACCCGATTGAGCCGACGCATTATCAAGCACAGATGGCAATCGGTTTGGGATTATTGCCCGAAGCCGCCGCCTTTGAGAATAAACTACCGCGCCTCAACGTCCCGACCTTGATCCTGTTCGGCGCGCACGACAAAGTGGTACCACCTGCCAACGCGGACTTGCTCGCGCAAAAGATAGCGGGCAGCACGGTTGTCATTTTCCCCGACGCGGGGCATTTCTTCCCGATTGAAATTGCGGAAGCCGCCTCGCACACTATTATGGATTTTGCAGCATAAGAGGCGTTCTCTTAAGCTGAACAATCGAACCATCATTTATAAGGAGAAGAAAAAAACTAGTCACCTGACAGTTTGCTCACAGGACAGATAACGGCAGTGCAAACGAAAGCGAGTGAAGCAGGCACCA
>VGOX01000023.1 GCA_016875755.1 Chloroflexota bacterium | reverse complement strand
GAACACGGAAGACCGAATGCTTCGGATAGAGGCACTACTTCGCAAACGAAACGGGTGAAGCCTGTGGGAGTTGTGGAGAGGGTCGAGCCGTCCTCGGCACGAGACAGAAGAAAATCCAGCGCAAGAGTATCTGCGCCACTCTTGGTGAACCGCCGGATGCGGACCCGCATGTCCGGTGGTGTGAGAGGGAGCGGTTAGCCGTCGCTCCCTACTCGATTGCCTGTTGCGGCGCGCCAGACGATGTTCAGCGCTTGTAAACCTGTAGCGCGTTGAATGGCTTGTGCTTCGTCGGTCAGGTAAATATCACCTTGCAAAGGTCGGTCTTTGCGGGTGTATAGTCCGCGGTTGGGTAGGTCGTTGAGCGACGCCCAAAAGTTCCAGAGCGGCAGATTGAATTCGCTGGCAAGCAGTGCCATGTCACGGTTGACGCGGTGATCGAGTTCGCGGTTGTCCGCTTTGGTGGCGAGGATCGGCACAATGCCTTCTTCCAACAGTTGGTTGATGATGCGTCGCAGGTATTCGGTGTTGCGCGATTCAAAATGTGAACCGATCTGAATGATGACGAACGACGGACGGTGCGTGCGTAACTCACACGCTACTGGCGTTTCACCATATGCGCAGCCATATTGTCCGCGATGCCATTGATCCCATAAAAGCGCGCCGGGCGTGGTGCCGTCCTGTGCGGTGGAACTTTCGCGGTTGAATGAGCCGTTGAAATTTTCCACGGTCTCACGCAGTTCGGGCGGCAGGTTTGCTACAAGCGTCGCGTCCGTTTCGTATGCGCCGAAAAATTCATCGGGACGTGCCTGACAATCACCAAAGATCGAAAACGAGTTCGGGTCATTGCCGAGCGTCAATCCCTTTTCGTAGATCGCGCGGATATTCTCGCCCGGTTCAGGCAGGATCGGCAACTGCATCCATGCATTCGGGTCGGATGTGTTCGATGGGATTTCTGGCGTTAACGTGGGAGTAAATGTCGCCGTCGCTTCAGGCGTGACTGTGGGCTGCTTCGCCGTCTCAAGGCTGTGACCTGGCGTGGGCACGCTGCGGGTAGGCATTTCAGTGGCGCGGGGAGTTATTTGCGGTGCCGCCTCTGGCGCGGATGTGCAGGCTGTCAGAAATACCAATAAGATCAGAATCGCTTTCCGTTTCATAGTTTGTGAATTGCCGCCCATTCCTTTGCGAATTTTAGAATCCTCGGGCGGATGTAGAACGCGTACGGGTCTGCTACTGCTCTGCGCTCCGCCACCAAATCCATCGCATCCAGCGGATGCATGCCCTGCGCGACGAGCACGCACGTGCCCATCGCCACCCCGCGGTGACGTCCATACGCGCAATGGGTGTACACCTTGCCGCCGTCTTGTATCACGTTTAGTGCAGCGTGCGCGCCCTGCATCAATTTACGGATGGAGATCAAAAAGAAGGGACTGTCCAATGAGCGCAGCCACAGCGTTTGCATCGGTGTCTGGTGAGAGTCAGGCCGCGGTCCAAGAGAGAAGCGCATGTTGATCACCAGCCGTACACCAAGGTCACGCAGTTGGTCGTAATCCTCCGAGGCTGGCGTTGTACCGATAAAGAGGTCGTCAGTAATGGGGGAAAAGTTCATGCGGGGAAGGATAACATAAAGTGAAAAGAGGAAAGTGGAAAGAAGGTTGTAAATAGGGGAGGATGGGTAGGGGGCGAAACCTATCACCAGTGATTGTGTTCAATGAATAAAACAAATATTTGAGAGGTAATTATGTCCACACCTGATGAATCAAATCCAACTCCTGCGCCAAAGTCCGCTGCCCGTATTGTTCTGGTAACTTGGATCACTGTCTCAAATATTCTTGCACTTGGGTCACTAGTGCCGTGGGCAAGTTTGGTGCTGTGCTCAATGATGTCTTACCCCCCCCCAAGCGAGAAGGGCTTTTCATATTAGACCTCTTGCAAAAGTCAGTTTGGATGGAGTTCAAGGTTGTAAATCGCAGCAATCAGATTGAAGCGCAAAGCAAACCTCTTTCTGCGATTACGATACCTCTCACTCAAAATGCGAAATACTTTTAACTTGCGGAATATATGCTCAATCACAATCCTTTTCCGTGCCAACCTTCGATTGCTCTGTTTTTCTCGTTTTGTCAGAGCATGGCATTTGGATTTTTTGAAGGGTGTCTGACTGTTCTCATGAAGTTCTGTCAAACCTTGATAGCCAGCATCTGCCAAAATTCGAAGATGTTCAGAAAACTCACAGGCGTCCTCTTTGAACAGTTGGAAGTCGTGTTTGCTCCCATAACTAAAGGCCGTGGTTATGATTTGAGCACTTTTTCGATCAGCCATCACCTGCGCTTTTTGGGTGTGACGCTTCTTTTTGCCGCTGTAATGCCATTTTTGGCTTTTTTTGGACGCTCCACAGGTTGTTCGCTGACATCGACCAGAACTACTTCGAACACCGTGTCACTGGCTTGGAGTGCCTTCTTGCCAGGCAAACGAAACTTTTTTGAACGGACTAAGGCATCCTCGACCTTGCGAATGGTGCGGCAAACGGTGGCTTCGCTGACGCCATAGGATTGCGCAATATGAAATTCCGTTCGATATTCTCGCCAGTACATCAAGGTCAGCAACAACTGATCGGCTCGGCTCAGTTTTGGCGGTCTCCCGAAGTCTCGCAGCCCTTTTTCGATGACAGTGAGCATCTGCTCGAAGGTTTCGCGCTGGACGCCAGTTAGCCGTTTGAAGTCGCTATCTTTGAGTTGTTCGATTGTTTCGTAGTTCATGTGCCTATTATGGCACACTTATGCAAGAGGTCTAATTAATAACCATGCCAGGAACACACCCGCTGCACCCGCGCCTGTATTGAGGAGACGGGCTGAAAGTGAAGGATCTTGTGTGATCAGGTATAGGAACCAACCAAAGGGGCGAAAAATAAAATAGGTAAAGGGATGCGGGCTGCGCATTTCCAAATTCCATGCATCAGGGTCCGCGATCCGCTTTATCCACGAGGATATGTCTGCGTCGAAGAGATTATCCGTATGTGAAAAAACAAATTGATTGATATGTGAACCGATGTAAAAATAGACCAGAAAGAAAAAGAAAGCGAGCAACATACCCGCTGCGTTGTCGCGTATGTTTTCACGCACAGCAGGCATGCGGGGCAGAATTCTGCCAGCCCGCAAACCGTCTACATTTGTGCCTTCAGACCACAGGGAATAAAAAATAAATGTCAGTGCGCAGGATAAAAAGAAAAGCAGCAATCCCTTGTCAAGTTCACTTCGTTCGGAAAGCATCATGAAAAAAAGATTGTAACCAAACGAGATCAATATGCCTAAAATACCACTAATAAAAAATGCCATTGCTTTTTTTTCAAAAACATCTCCTGCAAACTGTGTTGCTCCTCTAGGTTAATAATCCTCGCGCAAACGTCAGTAATGCCTGTACATCGTTAAAATTAGTAAATGGTCCCACCGAAATTCTCACCGCGCCCGATGATTTGCCGTCGATGCATTTGCGGAACTCGTCAATGGACATGACGTCCTTGTGTTCGGGGCGGGTGAAGCATACATCCAACTCCACACGCGAGATGCCGAGCGCCACTTCGCCCGCACCGGGATTACAGAAGCAGCCCGTCCGTAGTGAGATGTTGACCTTGTTCGCTTCGCTTTCGATGAAGCGATGGTCGAAGGCTGTGCCGTGTTGGTCATAGAAATTAACCGTGACCGCTCCGCCTCTTCCCTCGCTGGAATTTGGTCCAAACAACCGCACCAGCGGCTCCCCGTTGCTGTGTTTCATGGCGGTTAGGTTTTCCAAAAGCCAGCCCGTTAATGTTCTGACACGTTCTCCAATTACATCGTAACCAATGGACTCGATATGTTTCAGACCAATTTCAATGGCAGGGATGTTCAAATAATCCAGCGTGCCGTCTTCAAACGCAGGTGCGCCATCAGCTAAATAATATTTGTCACCCTGTACCGATGCGACGGTGATCGTGCCGCCCGCGAACCACGGACGATGCAGTTTTGCCAGTGCTGATTTTCGGGCAATCAGTGCGCCCAGCCCCGTAGGGTAGCCGAATATCTTATAAAATGAAATAGGAACAAAGTCAGGTTTGACCTTGCTGAGGTCCAGTTTACTGGTGGGGACGTAGGCAGCGGCATCAACCAGCACGTCCCAGCCGTGGGCGTGGGCTTGCTCGATCCACTCGAGTGGATGCTTGACGGAGGAGAAGTTCGATTGAGCAGGAAAAGCAAACAGGTTATGACCAGTCTTGGAAGGGCGAGCCAGCTCCAGGTCCAGTTGTGAGGCGTCGACTCGCATGTCGGGGAGCATGACGGGGATATAGGTCACATCTGCGCCGCGGGCGTGGGCGAATTCCCGAATCCCGTTGACAGAGTTGTGGTTGTCGAAGGTGAGGAGATAACGGCCGTTCGAAAAGGGATAGGATTCGCCGATGAGTTTGAGCGCACTGCTGGCGTTGGATGTGAAGATGGCAAGATATTCGTCGGGGTCGGCGTTGAAGAATTTGAGAATGTACTCGCGCGTGCCTTCGACCAGATGCGTGGCGGCGATGGAGGTGGGGTTTGATGAATGCGGGTTGCCGAAGACATTCTGTTTGAGCAGTTCGTGATGTTTTTGGATCTGCGACTCAGCGTAGATGCCGCCGCCCGTGTAATCGAAATAGACATGCTCGCCCGCGTCGAGGCGGGCGTAGTCGGTCTTGCGAAGGTCGTCTATTTTGGAGGTTTGTTTGTAGGCGGGGTATTTTTGAAGGAAGGTTTCAAAATCGGTGGACATTTAATTCTCCTGAAAGTTTATTGTCATTGCGAGCGGCGCTGTCACCCTCCTCGTAATGAAAAAATCATTACGCCTTGACCGGGTTGCTTAACTTGCCCAAGCCTTCGATCTCCACATCGACCACATCGCCGTTCTTCAACTCACCGACTCCCGCAGGTGTGCCGGTGAAGATCAGATCACCGGGTTCGAGCGTCATCACGGATGAAATGTATGCGATCAGTGTACCAACATTGAAGACCATATCGCGGGTGGATGCCATCTGGCGCATCTGCCCATTGACGCGGCAGGTGACGACTGCATCAGACGGATCAAAGAAAGTGTCGATCCACGGACCGAACGAGCAGAAGGTGTCGAAGCCTTTGGCACGAGTCCATTGACCGTCAGTCTGCTGAAGGTCGCGGGCGGTGACGTCATTGCCGATGGTGTAGCCGAAGATGTATTCCTTGGCTTCCTCCGCGGTCACATTCTTTGTGCGTTTTCCCATCACCACCACCAATTCACCTTCATGTTCCACTTGCTTTGATTGCAGCGGCAGGATGATCGCTTCTCCCGTGGGGATGATCGAGGAGGGCGGCTTGAAAAAGATGAGTGGCACTTTGGGAACTTCATTGCCAAGTTCTTTGGCATGTTCCACATAATTGCGTCCCACACAGACGATCTTGCTTGGTTCGCATGGCGCGAGTAATTTCAACTCTTTGAGCGGAGTCTTTGCCTCGCGGCGGCGATATTCTCCGAAGATATTTCCCTGCACTTCCCCAACCTTGTCCTCCAGCATCCAGCCATATGTGGGTGTGCCTTCTTCATTTTTGTAACGAACAATGCGCATGCTTTATTTTCCTTTGTACTCGTCAATGTTCAGCCGATCCACATCCAGCAGCAGGTCACTGATCGGTTTTCCCAGAACAGGATGAACGAAGTCTGAAGCGATGTCGTTCAGCGGCACCAGCACGAACGCGCGCTGATGCAGTCGCGGGTGCGGAATCACCAGCGGCGGCGAATCCAAAATGACATCATCGTAAAACAGAATATCAATGTCAATTAAACGCGGGCCATTCTGGAAACTCTCCGCACGTCCCAGCGCGGTTTCAAGGCGTTTCAAATGTCCGAGCAGCGGCTCCGCCTCCATATAGGTTTCCACCATCACCACTTGATTCAAAAAAGCGGGCTGGTCGGTGTACCCCCAGGGCGGAGTTTCATACACGGGCGATTTTTTCTTCACCGTCATTTGCGGCGTCAGCAGGCTGATCGCATTTTTTAAATTGGCAAGGCGGTTGCCCATATTACTGCCAAGCGCAAGATAAACAATATGTTCCATGTTGCTCACTTTCTATATCGCGTGTTCGTCGAAATGCTCCACAACATCCGCAGCGATCCAGTTCTCGATGGTTGGGTTTTCAAACGCGCTTTCAGGCAGGTTGCGCACAAGATCGATGAGCGCAAGCCGTTTTTGCTCGAACAGCGTCCGCAGTTCTGCTTCACTCACTTTTTGATTCTTAAATAGGATCGCCGCATTATAAGCGTCGGTATCGGCGGGGCCATCATACACAAAGGCGGGATCTTTCAACGCACCATTTACCGCGTTCACACCCTCATCCCACCATGCGATCGTATGAACCAGCAGGTCGGCGAACCGCGCAACTCCCTGCTTCTTCAAAAACTCTTCCTTCTTTTCGTAGGCATCGAACGCCGTCACATAATTTGCCCATTCATGCTCGAGTGTATCCAATGTGAGGAACTTGCTTAATGTGACCAAATGCTCGCGCGCATGGTGGATGAAGATGCCGTTGATGCGTCCGCGGATGCGCTTGTCTTCGAACGCCGCCTCATTAATACACTTTAGATCTGCCACGGTTTTCTGACGGGTGTTCTCAAAGTGGGCTAAAAACTCGGTTTCGTCCCAGTCTTGGTATTTCGCCACTGCTTCCGCATTGAATACATCGAAGTCGTATTTCTTCTTCTCAAATTCGCGATTCTCTGCGATCGCCATAATGGTCGGCATCACGTCCTCCCACCATGAAAGGATGTGCGCCAGCATGTCGCGGAATTGGTCATACCCCTGCCGCCGCACACGCTGCATCCCATCCAGTTTCGGCAGGCGGTTGAAACGTTCGATGTATGTGGCCCATTCAATTTCAAGAAAATCAATTGCGCGTTGTTTGTAACTCATAGATTCTCCATTTTTTTCGACCGCAAAGGGTCACAAAGATATACGAAGAAGACTTTTGGTTTTTCCTTTGTGAACCTTTGTCCTCTTTGTGGTATTTCTTTTTCACTCAAATAATTCCACAATTTCCGCATCCCCCAATGCACGGCGAAGATCTGCTGTTTTAAGGATGACCGCTGTGTCGCGCATCCCCGACCCAATGGACACTTCCTCCTCCATCAGCAAACCCGCCTCGATCAACATTCGCACCGGCCTCGCCAGCCCAAACGGACCGACCGTCCCGATGCGATAACCCGTGACTAACAGAACATCCTCTGCGCTTGCCATTGTTACCCGCGAAAGACCGAGATACTTCCGCAGGGCTTTCCATGAGATTTGGCCAGGTCCTGCAACCAACGCCATTATAAATTCTTCTTCCGCCGCGCGAAACAAGATGCTCCGCACCACCTGTGACGGACGTTGGTCACGGTCGCTGGCGGCTTTCTCCAAAGAATCCACGGGCGTCTCATGCCGAAACACACGATGCGGGATGTTCAGTTTTTCTAAAGCAAGGCTCACGGGCGGTATTTCCATGCCTTTGATTCTAACAGGCTCAGGCCCGAAAATAAATCAGGCGCCTCATCAGCGCAGGAAATCTATTTCGTCTTATCTTTGTAATCGCATAACTCTTTGATCGGGCAATGTGGGCACATCGGCTTGCGTGCATTGCACACCTCGCGCCCTAGGCGAATGATGTTCAGATGCGCAGCGTAATAGGTTTCCGGTGGGAAGACTCCTTCAAGATGCGGGTGCGCCTGTTCCACCGTCATTTTTTCAGGACGCAACCCAATGCGCCCCGTCACACGGTAGACGTGAGTATCCACAGGGAAGGCAGGGATGCCGAGTGAAAAGCACAAGACGATAGCGGCGGTTTTCGGTCCTACGCCGTTGAATTTTGTCAGCCAACTACGCGCTTCCTCAAGCGGCATGTCCGCCAGAAATTGCAGGTCGAGCGCACCGCGTTCCTCTGTGATGGCGCGCAGCACCTGTTGAATGCGCGGACCTTTTTGGTTTGCAAGCCCCGCAGGTTTGATGGCTTCGATCACATCCTTTTCCTTCGCGTCGCGCACGGCTTCCCATGTTGGGAATTTCGCGCGCAGGGCATCGAAGGCGCGGTCACGGTTCACGTCATTTGTGTTTTGCGAAAGGATGGTCGAGACAAGCTCATCAATGGCGGGCAATGGGTTACGCCAAATGGGTTCGCCAAATGCCTTCATCAAGGTTTCATGGATCTGAATTGCGCGGGTTTGTAGATTCTTCATACGCCTAAAATTTGAATGTAGGTCTTGATTCGCCGGTGAAAATACCAGCGTAATTTTTCAGGATTTTCTTCGGGCCGAACTTTGCCAGCATTTTCAACTGCGCTTCATTCAACGCTCCGAGCTGTTTCAGGATCTCAAGCGTCACCGCCGGGCGGACACGGGCGCTTCGCTCCAACTCATCGTTCATGCGCGAGGCATCGCCGTCTGTGACTTTGAAGGCAATGCCGATGCCGAGGTCACTGACCACGCCGGGGAGAACGCCGACGATCTGAAATCCCTCTGCGCCGCGTTTGGTGACAATCTTCCCTTCGCCAACCTTCATCAACTCACAATCGAATTCACCAAAGTTGCTGACCATTTCAGAATGCGCGGTCATGGCAGAGGTGATCTTTTTGCAGGCAGTTGCACGCGCTTCGCTCAAGCCATGTGGGTCACACAGGCGCGCCATGCCAAGAGCCGAGTTGAATAACGGCATGGCAAAATTCGGCGCGGAGCAGCCGTCTGTGCCAAGCTCGATCTTCCGCTCTTCGATGCCGCACATTTCGGAAAAGGCTTTGAGAATTTCGCGTTGAATGGGGTGGGAAGGATCGAGATAATTTTCGAGCGGAAGCCCGCGCATTTTGGCGAACGCCAGCATGGTGGTGTGCTTGCCCGAACAGTTGTTGAAGTTGGAGGTCGGTTGAAGATCGTGCTTGATGACTTCCCGCAGTTTGTGTGCGTCACTGGGCATGTGCGGACCACATTGCAGGTCGCTTTCGTGAATCCCAACTTTCAGCTGCATCCCCTGTACGGTATCAAGATGCAGTTGCGAGGTTTCGTGTGAAGCGCAGGAGAGGGCGATCTCCGCCGGGGTGTAGTGGAAATGTTCCACGCCGCCCTGTTCCACGAATGGCAGCGCCTGAAATGGTTTTGCTGAAGAGCGCAAAAAGGCGACCGTGTGAGGGTCGCCCTGGGAGTGCATAAGGTTGCCGTTCGAATCCACGATGGCGATGTGGCCGTAGTGTGTGGATTCTATGACGGAGCCGCGCGTCAATTCAAAGAGAGGTTGAGGTTCAGCCATTAATCCTCATCTGACTGGCTGGTGGTGAGATATTGACGGGTGTTGTAGTGCAGTAACCCATAGCGCAGGCGTTGGGCAAATTGCTTTTGGCGGGCGGCTGGGGCTTTAAACCAGGTCAGCAGGGAGACGATCATTTTTTCGATCATGGCTGGGTTGGGTTTCTTTGCCGCGCCCTTATCGAGTTTGTCGTGGATGTGTTTGAGCAGGTCGTATTGCGATTTGATCGCGCTCGTGGTTACGACTCCGCCGCGGCTGCTGATGAAGGTGTAGCCCTTGTATGCGGCGTCTTGCAGCATGTTCAGCGATTCGAGCCATGCTTTCAGGTTGGAGCCTGCAAGGAAAGGCGGTTGGTTCTTCAAAACAGAGTCACCAATGAAGATCACTTTTTCTTCCGGCAGGTGTACCCAAATGGAGCCGTTGGAGGGACCGGGGCGATGTTCCAATAACACTGGTGTGCTGCCCCAATGCAGGCTCATTTGTGAAGAGAAGGAAATCTCCGGTGGTGCCCAACGGACACTGCCAAGCCCGGGGATGGCTTCCCAATCTGCACCGGTTTCTTCGCCCTGTGCTTTGAAGGTGCCCGGACGGGTACGGAAGATCTGCGCGATCTTTTCATGTGCGATCACGGTACAGTCCATGGACCGCGCGCCGAGGGTTCGGTCGGGGTGGGCGTCCATGTTGATGAGCACGCGCTCCATCCCGCCGCCAAGGCTCATCAAGGCGGCGCGCCATGAGCGGGCACCTTCGGGGGAGGGCGGCGCATCGATCTGGATCAATCCGCGCGGCGTGACGATCACTCCCAGCGTAACGCCGGGGTATTGGTCTTCGATATATATATTCTTAACGATTTCCTGCATGGTGCTCCTGATGAATTTTAGTGCAGAGGTGGGGCAATTATAAACGGTTGTATTTTACCGTTCAGGTTTGATCGTCAGTCTGCCTGTCTGGCGCTTGAGCTGGCCCGTGGCTTTCTTTTGTGCCACCGGCAGGGTCAGCCAGAAGGAGGTGCCGTTGCCCGCATCACTTTCCACCCAGATCTTGCCTCCGTGACCAAGCACTGCAAGGCGGCAGAATGCCAGCCCCACGCCCAGCCCGGAAGTTCTGCTTTTTCCGCGTACACGCGTAAACTTTTCGAAGATGCGTCCCTGATCGGCTGCGGGAATGCCTGGGCCCGTATCACGCACCCAGAAAATCACAGAAAGACCATCCTGCACCTGTGCGCCGATCTCGATTCGTCCGCCCACAGGCGTGAATTTGATGGAGTTCTCCAACAGGTTGATCAACACACGATGGACCATATCCACATCCACCCAAATGTAGGGCAGCACACCCATGGTCGTATTGACCAGAGTCTGCTGGCGTCCATTGGCGGCGGGTTCCACATCACGCAATGATTCGCGGATCAGTTCGAGCGGGTCGACTGCATTTTAGTCGAGGATCTGCTGCCCTGCTTCGAGGCGGTTGATATCGAGCAGCGAATTGACCAGCCGCTGAATTCGTGCGGTCGAATTCCTTGCAATGTTCAACATGGAATTCAGCGTTTCATCGACGGGCATCAAGCCGCTCATCATCTCGAGGCTGGAAACGATATTCCCCAGCGGCGAGCGGATGTCGTGGAAGATCATAGAGGTCATGTCGTCGCGTAATTCATCCAGTTCCTTGCGCGCGGTAATGTCGCGCAGGATCCACTGGATGGAATCGGTGTCATCGAATTCGGCGCGGCGCGCATACACCTCAATGGGTGTTGTGCCGCCATCCGCGCGGCGCAGAGACGCTTCGTAACTGCATCCGTCGCTGTGTTTTAAGACATCGAAGTTCAGTCCGGTCTTGCTCCAGTTCACATCATGTAATTCGCCAATGTGCATGGAGTGCAGTTTCCCCACCGCATGGCCGCTCAACGTGGCCGCCTGACGGTTCGCCTCCAACACCTTGCCGTTCCAATCGGTAATGAGGATCGTATCGATGCTGTCTTCGAACAATTCACGGTAATGCTGGTGCGCGCGCTGCAACTGCTCGAACAACTCTGCATTTTGGATGGTCGTACCAGCGAGACTTCCCAGCCCGGTCATGACCACCAGCGCATCAGGATCGAACGTGCCAGAGATGGGATTGATCGCCTCCAACACCACGATGACCTTGCCCTGTGACTGGATCGGAGCGATGGCAATGGCACGCATCTCGATCCCACCGAGCTTGTCCGCTTCGCTATAGGCAGGTTCCTGCCTGACAGATGGCACCACAATACCCTGTCCTTCGCGGATGACCCTTCCTGTCAGCCCAGTGCCATCGGGAATGCGCTTGCCCGTAATGATCTCAGAGTTGCGTCCAGCCGCCGCCCGAAATACGAGATCGTTCGTGTGGTCATCCTGCAAGGCGAGCGCCACCGTCTCCACCTACAACGCCTGCATGGTCTGGTTCAGGATGCGCCGCCACACATCAGACATCTCCAACGAGGTGTTGATCGCAGCTGCGCCTTCTGCCAGTGCCGTCATCACCCGCGCCTGACGCTGGCTTTCATTGTACAGGCGCGCGTTTAACACAGCCACACTGGCCTGATCGGCAATGGCTTGCATCAATTCCAAATGTTCTTCTGTGAATGTGTTCGGGGTGGGATGTACCAGCGTCAGCACGCCGACCATGCGTTCGCGCGCCAGAAGCGGCACACAGATGGCGGACTTGGGTCCGCTTTTCTCGATCGAATCATCGGCGCGGCGCAGCCAACGGTCATCTTTGCTGGTGTCGGGGATCACAACCGGTTTGCGGTTTTGGGCTACCCAACCTGCCAGACCCTTTTCCACAGTTTCGCGCAATTGCTGGGTGGTGTGTTCATGAAACTGCCTGCCGTACACAATGGTCGCATCGACGGGTTTGCCAAGGTCATCCATCACCACAATGCTGCCGCGCTCTCCGCCCACATATTGCAAAGCGGCATACAACAACCGCTGCAGAACGGTGCGCAAATCGAGCACCGTGGCCACATCGCGGCTGATCTTTACCAGTAGTTCAAGGAGTGAGCGGTTATGATCTTCAGGCATGTATAAACCCAGTTTTATAGCAGGTATGCTTTATCTAAAGTATAGCCCCTTTGGTACAATTAATCCATGCCTTTGGACAAAACTAGGATTAAAGCACTATGTTTCGACGTGGACGGAACGCTGAGTGACACGGACGACCTCTACGCAAAGAAAGTGTCGAAGTTCATGCCGCGCTTCCTTTTTCGAGACTCTGACCATGCCGCCCGTCGTTTTGTGATGTGGATCGAAGCACCCGGCAATGCCCTGCTTGGGCTGGCTGATACGCTTCATCTTGACGATGAGATGGTCGCTGTTATCGACTGGCTTGCCCGCCACCGACGCCACTCCGCGAAGGAATTTCTGCTCATTTCCGGTGTGGATGAGATGCTCAAACAACTTCACGGACGTTATCCCATGTCGGTGGTCAGCGCGCGCGATGAAAAAGGGACAATGGCGTTTCTGGAGCGTTTTGGTCTGGTGAAATATTTCGATGCGGTGGTCACAGGTTTGTCTGCCAGACACACCAAGCCGTATCCTGACCCCATCTTACTGGCCGCGGAGAAAATGGGTGTTTCCCCTGAACACTGTCTGATGATCGGCGATACCACAGTGGATATTCGTGCTGGAAAAGCCGCAGGAGCACAGACGGTCGGCGTATTATGTGGCTTCGGCGAAGAGCCTGAACTAAGAAAATTTGGGGCGGATGTAATTTTGGAAGATACGACGAAATTATTGGGAATTTTGTAGGGACACGGCTTCGCCGTGTCCCTACGCTTTTTTTACAAGGGGGGTGATTCCACTTCTTCCTGCTTTTTGAACTGACTCATATACAGGTCGTAATAGAAACCTTTTTTCGCGAGAAGTTCATCATGTTTGCTGCGTTCGATGATCCTGCCTGCCTGAAGGACGAGGATCATATCTGCGTTGCGGATGGTGGAGAGGCGGTGTGCAATGACAAAGGATGTGCGTCCTTCGAGTAATTGGTCGAAGGCTTTTTGGATGAGGCGTTCGGTACGGGTGTC
>VGOX01000022.1 GCA_016875755.1 Chloroflexota bacterium | reverse complement strand
AGTACCAGGCCGGCCAGCGAACTGAGAGTCACGATTGAGATTTGCTGGGCGAGGGTCAGACTGAACGCATTGGGAGTCAGAATAATATGAAGAAAGCCGAAAAAAATAGAAGAGAGAATGATCCCCCATAACCAGCCGGTTCCCCGTTGCAGGTTGTCAAGCAGGTAACCCCGGAAGAGCAGCTCCTCCCGCCAGGCGGTCAGCCCGGCGATGACAAACGCAGAAAACAAGCCCCCCAGCATCTCGGATGGAAGATATGTTCTGCCTGCTGCGTCCATTCCCCAGCCTTTCAGTGTTGCCCACCCGGTCAGCCACTGAACAAGGGACACGATCACAAGTGGAATCACCAGGGCAACAAAACCATTGACAAGGTCATCTGGATTCCAATCGTTCAATCCCAAGGAGCGAAACGACTGGCGGTCCAGAAAACGCCTGGACAGCCAGACAGCCAGGGTGATGATTGCTGTAATGATGAATTGTTCGGGGTGAACGAGTTTGTAGGCAATGTATAGAAAAACAATGCCGGCCGTCACTGCCAGTGTGCGGACGGTGCAGCTTCCAAATGGAGATGCGGTACAGGCTTGTAGATCTTTCATGGTTCCTCCCTGGTTGATCTTTTGTATGGGCGTGGGTTATTCCTCGGAGTCCGCCGGTTTGTCCAATACCAAAATATCCTTGCGCCATTCATAAAACGTGCCCACCGGCACATTGAGAAGTCCGGTGCTGGTGGTGCCATGCCGTTCGGCCAGAAATTGCGGGAGAGTGAGATGATACATGGGGGGACGGTTTTGCCAATCCATTACGGTGCGCTTGCGCACTTCATATGGATAGGTGTGCACGCGCCCGCCGCGTTGTTTGCGCGGGCGTTGTTTGGCCGCAATCACTTCGGGGTCAAGTTCGGGACGCGGTGCTTCGGTGTATGTCACTGTGGGCGCAACGGGTTGTGGTGCCGGTTGGTACCCCCATAACTTCTGGTAGCGTTCCTGCCAGGTCCCCGGCCGGGCCGGCTCCCTGAATATCCAGGTGCGGGTTCGCAACGCCCAGACATTGAATCCACCAATGGCCGCCCCAAGAAAGAACATGAACATCACCCCTTGGACCAGCAAAATGACTGCCGCCTGTGCCATCTGCCGGCCTGCGGGTTCATGCAGGCGTCAGTAAATCAATGCGAGCAGGGCCAGCAACGCGGCAATCAGGACAAATAGCATTGCCGACAAAATCAATTTTTTCTTCACGATTTTCCCTGAAAATAAACTCCGTCCAGCTTGCCTTCAATTTTACCTGAGAAGTGATGAACCTTTTCCGGCCTTTCTCTTGTTTTCCTCCAGTCGATGCCGCAGAATAATCGCAGAACCAACCATAGAGATGCCACAGATGCGGGTGCTACAACGGGGACAGCACCTTAAAAGTCGAATAGCGCCCAATTTCAGCATGTCAGACCCAAGGCAGATATAATTACAATGGAGACAGATATTGCATGGAAGAGTGGCTGACAACATACGAGGCAGCGGAGATCAGTCAATACGAATTGGATTACATTCGTAAGTTGATTCGCGCCCGCAAACTCGTCGGCCGCAAGTGGGGTCAATCCTGGCAGGTAAGCCGGCAGTCCTTGATGGATTTCATGGCAGAGCGCGAAAAGCAAGGGGAAAAGCGCGGACGCAAGCCCAAAGAACGCAACGAAGGTTAACGCTTTAATGTCAAATATTGGGGTATTGCCAAATCTAAATCCTGCGTTATAATTTCATTGCTGGCAATGAAATAGCCGGTAACAAAACGGGCCGTGCAAGTGCTGCGAACACGAACACGACCCTCGCCCAACCCACCGAGACTGGCGGAGGGTGAGCTGGTTATTATTATAACCTTCTCAATATACGCCCGGGTGGGAATCCATCTGGGCGCTTTGTTTTCCCCGCCGGGTGAAGGCAATGCGCCCTCCTTATAAACAAGGAGACCCTCTCATGCTTCATTCTTCCCCCATCACTACAACCAACCCCATTGTTGCTGCACTTGCCAGCATTCGCCAGGAATGGCAGGAGGCCGCCTGCGGCACCAGCCTTCTTGCGATGGATGGCAATGTTGGCCTGATTCTCGCTGATTTGATCAACGGGCTCAACCTTCCGCCCGAAGTCCAGGCTGAAATCCTGGGCGCTGACCTTTTCCGCGAAATGCAGGACCTGCTGGACGCGGCACCCCGCCAGTAGGCACAAAAACGGCGGCCGGCCCGGCACGGCCGCCAGCCAAAAAAAACAACAATGGAGACAAGCAACCATGAAAAAACGGGCAATCATTTATGTACGTGTTTCGACTGATGAACAAACCAAAAATTACAGCATTACCACCCAAATCGATGCGTGCAAACAGTATGTAGCCGAGCGGGGTTATTCGTTGCTGGCTGTTTTTTCCGAAGATTATTCCGGTGCCACCATCGACCGCCCGGAACTCAACAAGGCGCGTGAATTTGCAGCATCTGAAAACATCCACGTGGTCGTGGTCTACGATGTGGATCGGCTGGCGCGTAAAAGCGTGTACCAGGCTCTCATCGAGGAAGATTTTCTGCGCGTCGGTGCAGTCATCGAGTTTGTGATTGGCCAGTATGAGAATACAGATGAAGGGCGCCTGCAAAAACAAATACGCGCCAGCATCGCCGAGTACGAAAAAGCCAAGATTCTTGAGCGCAGCAAGCGCGGCAAGAAGGGCAAGGCACAGAGCGGATTCGTCCTGGTGGGATCCCGGCCTCCCTATGGGTACAAGGTCGTCACCGAGCCTCACAAGGCCTGGCTGGAGATCGACGAGGAGGAGGCTGAAGTTGTCCGCATGGTGTTCAAGCTCTACATCAAGGATGGCTTTACCATCGGGGGCATTGCCAGTCACCTGACCGATCTGCAGATTCCCACCCGGGGTGACAAGGCCCGGCATGTGGCCAAGAAACGTGAATTTGGCGTCTGGACTGGCGGGATGGTCCGGCACATATTGTCGAATGAAACCTACATCGGCACCTGGCACTATGGCAAGACCAAGATGGTGGACGATGGCAAACAGCGACCGATCATCTCAAAGCGTGGCATCGGCAAACAGGTTGCAAGGGAGCGCCATGAATGGATCGAAGTACAGGTGCCGGCAATTGTCACCGAGGAAGCGTTCAATGCTGTCTTGAAAAGACTCGAGTTGAACAAGGAACAGGCCTTGCGGAATGCGCGGCACGAATACCTCCTGGGCCGGCGGTTGACTTGCTCCAAGTGTGGCTATTCTTATGTGGGTAGAACCCGCAGAACCCATTCTTATTATGTGTGCAACGGCAAACAGCAAATCCCCGTAAGTTTGTGCGACATGCCGAATTTCAAGGGCGACCTGGTTGACAGTGTGGTTTGGGAGTGGCTTGCCAGCATTATCAAAAATCCAAGCGCCATCCGGCAGAGCCTGATGGAATCCCAGGAAGCAACAAAACAGGCAAATAAGAGACTTTTTGAGCGTCTTGCTGTGATAGAAAAGAAGATAGCTGAAACCGAGCAGCAAATCACCAAGCTGTTGGATTTGTATCTTTCGGCCGACTTTCCCAGGGAGCTGCTTGTTGAACGCAAAGCCCGCCTGGAGGAGCTCTTGGCCAATTTACGCAAAGAGCATGGCGATGTTCATTCGCACATCGAGGATGTATCCCTGACCGATGAGCAAATGGCTGAGATTGAAGAATTCTGTTTGAGTATCAGGGAAGAAGTTGAAATAGCCACGTTTGAGGACAAGCGTCATATTTTTGACCTCGTAGACCTGCGTGGTAAACTAGCCGTAGAAGAAGAAGGAAAGGTGGTTTACGTCAAATGCAAACTAGGACAGCAACGAGTGTCAGTTGTAGCAACATCGCATTCATCAAATATTGGGGAAATCGCGACAACGATTTACGCCTTCCCGTCAACGGCTCGATTTCGATGAATTTGGATGGACTTTTCACCCGCACCACAGTGACGTTTTCCGCTTCACTGCCGACCGATAGCTTGTTCATTAATTCCAAGACTGTTTCGGGCCCAGGGTTGGAGCGGGTTTCGTCCATTCTTGAGCTTGTGCGCGGAATGGCCAAGATCAATGAACGAGCCGAAGTGACCAGTGAAAACAACTTCCCCGCAGGCGCTGGGATCGCCTCTTCTGCGGCGGCATTTGCGGCATTGGCGTTGGCAGGCTCGAAGGCGGCGGGACTTGAACTGACCGAGACCGAACTCTCCGTCCTTGCGCGGCGCGGATCAGGTTCCGCTGCACGCTCAATCCCAGCGGGATTTGTCGAATGGCAGATGGGTAAAGACCAAGCGGACTCTTACGCCTATTCCATCGCGCCTGCTGACCATTGGCATCTGGCGGACTGTGTCGCCATTGTCAGCGCGGAGCATAAGAAGACAGGCTCCACCGAAGGGCACGCCATTGCAGGGACGAGTCCGCTGCAGAACGCGCGCATTGCCGATGCCGCACGCCGCATTGAAATTTGCCGTAATGCGATTCTCAACAAGGATTTTGAAGCCTTTGCGAATATCATCGAACATGATTCGGATATGATGCATTCGGTGATGATGACCTCGAACCCGCCGTTGATGTATTGGCAGTCTGCCACGGTGGAGATTTTCCATCAGGTGCGTGAGTGGCGAACAGGTGGATTACCCGTAGGGTATACGGTGGATGCGGGCGCGAATGTGCATGTGTTGTGTTTGGGGGAGTACAAGGCTGAAGTGGAGAAACGCCTGCGTGAACTGCCCGGGGTAAGCGATGTGCTGACGGCTGGGGTTGGCGGTGCAGCAAAAATGGTGTAGAACATGGATCACGCAGGGCACAACCTGACCTGCACGATCGGTTTCAGGTGAGAAAAAACTCAACGAAACAGAATCAGGCGTCAGCGGGGAAAGAGGCGGGGGGAATGACCCGTCTAATCAGAGATTAACTTCCATCCATCCGTTTGAAGATATAATCCGCTAGGTCTGGATAGATTCACGAAGCTCGAATTAAGGAATATAAAAATGGTATCTGGTTTTGTAACGCTGATTGTTTTCCTGCTTGCATTGGGCGGGATGATCTTTGTGCATGAGTTGGGGCATTTTATTGCTGCGCGGTGGGCGAAGATCGAAGTGGAAGAGTTTGGCTTGGGTTTGCCTTCTTATAAACTGGCAACGCTATTCACCTGGCAGGGGACGGAGTTCACCATTCATGCCCTGCCGCTGGGCGGGTTCATTCGCCCCAAGGGTGAAAATGATCCCAACGTGCTTGGCGGGCTTGCTTCTGCCAGCCCGTGGAAGCGCCTGGTGGTGTTGTTCGCGGGTCCGCTGATGAATTTGCTGACGGCTGTGATTGTCTTTTCTGCATTGATCGCATTTGAAGGTGTGCCTGTCCCTGGCTCGATCAAAGTGGATACGGTTGCCGTCAATTCTCCCGCCGAGCAGGCGGATATGCAGTCGGGTGATATTTTACTTGCCATCAATGGACAGAGCGTCACTGAGGTGGAGGCGGCCATTGCCATTATCCGCCAGAATCTCGATAAACCCGTTGAATTATTGATCAAGCGCAATGACGAAGAATTCACCATTGTTGCCACACCGCTTTCCAGCCGTAAAGCCTCTGAAGGCGCATTGGGTGTTGGGCTGACCTACCCCACCCGCCCCGCAACCTTGATTGAGAGTGTCACGGGCGGAGCTACTGTGACAGGCATCCAGGCTGCCACGATCGCATATTTGCCTGTTGCGTTGATTCAGGGTGCGATTGCTCCTGAAGAGGCGCGCTTCATCGGCTTCAAAGGCATTTTTGACCTGTTCGATGTGGCAGTGGAGGAGGATGTCACCAGCCGCCAGGAAGTCAGTGCTCAAACAGAAGGCGGCGCTGCTCCTGCCGCCCGCCCCACCAATTGGACCCTCAACCTGGTCGGCATACTCAGCATTTCGCTGGGTGTGTTCAATCTCTTCCCCATCCCTGCACTCGATGGTGGACGCATCCTCTTTACCCTGCCTGAGATCCTGTTCCGCAAACGCATTCCGCAGGATTGGGAGAACATGGTCAATGGGGTTGCGATGCTGCTGCTCATCGGTTTGATGCTCTTTGTCAATGTGATGGATTTCGTCGATCCTGCCCAAATCCCCCTTCCATAACCCATGACTGATACGCTTTCCTTTCAAAATGTTCTCGATCATCTGCTCGATTCCAAAAAGGATATCCCGCAGAGCCACCTCCAATATTACTCCGACCTCGACCCCAAGTCGCTGCGGTTGTTCATGGATGTGTGGTCCAGCGTCAAACCTGAACGCAAGCTGCTCCTGTTCGATGCGCTTCTGGTGAACCTCGATTCGGATAATATCGTTTCGTATGAGGAGATCGGCCGCGCCTTGTTAAAGGATGCGGATGGCGAAGTCCGTGCCCGTGCGATCGGATTGCTCGCCGAAGCAAACGACCCGAAACTTGCGGATACTTTCATCAATATTTTCCTCAACGACGCAGAGCTCGCTCCGCGCATGGAAGCCGCGCAACTGCTGGGAGAGTTCGTCCTGCTTGGCGAGTTGGAAGAATTGGACACAAATCTCCAGCGTGAGGTGGAAGATGCGCTCATCAAAGTCATTCGCCGTGAAGACACACCCGCCCTGAAGCGTCTAGCTATCGAGTCGCTTGGCTATACCGCGCGCGAGGAAGCGATCGGTATTATCGAATCTGCCTTTCAGCGCGCTGACTCTGCTTGGATTTCCAGCGCCCTGCGCGCCATGGGACGCTCCCACGACAACCGCTGGGATGATGATGTGGTCAGCAAACTGCTCGATGAAGATCCGCGCATCCGCAGTGCCGCAGTTCAGGCTGCTGGTGAACTCAGCATCGAGGCTGCGGGGCCGATCCTGCTGCAAATGCTCGAAAACCTCGAAGAAGAGGAAGATGAAGTTATCACCGCCACGATCTGGGCGCTCTCGCAGATCGGCGGCGAAGACGCCCGAATCTACCTCCTTAACTTGATCGAACAGACCGAAGACGAAGAAATGACCGCCTTCCTTGAAGACGCCCTCGAAAACCTCGATTTCAACGAAGAAATGGATAAATTCGACCTGCTGGCTTTGGATGAAGATGACCTCGAAGACCTTGACGAACTTGATGATCTGGACGATGAGGAAGACAAATAAATTTACAAGTCCGCACCTAATAAGAAAAAATAAAAACGCGCCCGCGATTGATTTCGCGGGCGCGTTTTTATTTCCTTGAGTCTTTCTATTCTCCTAACAACCAGCCTAAAAAGCCGGGTTTCTTTTCAGGGGCTTCCTCCACCCGCGGCATTGCCAAAAGGACAGTCGTGATGTTGTCATGTCCACCGCGCTGATTGGCAATCGACACCAACGCCTCCGCCGCAGATTTCAAGTCCTTCTTCGAGCGGATGATCTGCTGAATTTCATCATCCCACACCAGGTCAGTCAGACCGTCACTGCACAGCAGGATCGTGTCACCGGGCTGCAGGTGAAATCCCTGATTATTCACAGATTCTTCATCCGTCTCTTCATTATCGATCCGCAGGCGGAAATCCACCTCAGGCAGTTTCAACCCGCCAAGGTGACGCCGAATCACATGCACATTCGGATGGTCGCGCATTTGCTCGGCGCTGATGATGCCCTTTTCGTAGGCTTCCTGCACCCAGGTATGGTCGATACTGATGCGTTGGATGAATTTTCCGCGCAGCAGGTAGATGCGCGAGTCACCTACATAAGCCGTGTACAATCGATTTTCAATGATCCACGCACAGGCACAGGAGGAACCCATGCCCTGCTCCTCCTCCCGCCCTGCGGAATGAGAAGCAATCGCCTGACTTGCATCATGGATCGCATTTTCTAGAATTTTTACAGGCTTTTTCGCATTGCTTTCCGCCACATGCATGCTGATGTAATTAACCGCAAGTTCAGCCGCAACCTCACCCGCACGATGCCCCCCGATTCCATCTGCCACCACAGCAAACACGGCCGGGCGCGGGTCATCCTTTGCCAGTTGAAACGACGAGACCGCATAGCGGTCTTCGTTGTTTTTCCCGGACATACCGGCATGGCTCAGCGCGGCTACATGTACGTGGGCAAGAGTTGTACGAATCATTCGTCAGTTTTTTGGAGAACTACAACCTTCGGAAGTTTGGCAGGCGGCGTTGTTTTCAACAGAAAACGGTAGGTTAGTTGACCAAAGTTTACCATATCCCCATGCACCAAACGATATCCATCCCGCTGCACAGGCTCGAAGTTCACCCATGTCCCGCCCACCGAACCACTATCCTGCAGCAGATAACCGCCGTCATCTGTCAGACGGATGCGCGCATGGACAGATGAAATCGAAGGGTCATCCAAAATCTGTGAGCACTGCACCGGGTCGGTTCCAAAAACGACCTCTTTTCCATTCAACGGGATCGGTGCCACCGCGGCAAATTGACCATCTGCAGCCAGGCGCACAAGTGACGCCCCCGCCTCCACACTGGACTTGGAACTTGCTTCTGTTTTCTTTGGCTGGGTGCGCCGCTTTTGGGTTTTGACCGGTGCCGAAGCAGGCAGCGACTCCTCCGTCAGCGCAGAAATTGGCTGAGTGAGCGGGTCGGTTTGCACACGGCGTTCCTCGCGCACAGCCCGCAAAGTGGGAATGCGGATACGTCCGCTAAGCAGAATGGCAAATAACACCAGCCCCGCCAGAATGATCGAGGCAATGGTGATCTCGGTGCGATATTTTGCAAGCAGAGCAGTTGGTCCGCTGGGCGGTTTCACAACCGTCACAGTGATGGGAATCGGCATGCTGGCTTTGCTCAACCCGAGCACATCCACCGCTTCAACGATGATCTGATGCTCGCCGCTTATGGTGTACCCTGTCAGATCCCAATTGAAGGTGTTGAACGGCTCTGCGGTATTCTCATCCACAATTGCGCCGTCCACATACAAGGTTGTGCGCGTCAACTGGCGGGGATGTCCATCTGGAAATTCAACAATGATCTCAATACCCTGCGATTCAGGCAGGAGCAATTCGGTATTAAAGGGATCGTCCTCAGGAGCCTGACGGGTGATCTGTAACGCCGGTGCCACGGGGAAGGGATTGGGCGGCTGAATGTCCATCGGAAAACGCTGTTCCGCGGAGTCCAACACGCCGAACGGCAGGGTGGCACGCACACTGAGTGTATGTTCCCCCGAAGTATTCACACGCGAAGTATAGGAAAGTTGATAAATACGGCGCAGCGAAGAAAAATAAGCCTCAGGGTCGGGGAAGCGTTCCTCGCCTGAATATTGGAACATGCCCCCGCCTGTTTGAATGGCAAGGTTATTGAAAATGGCCGCGCTGGTGGTGGTGAAGGTGGTGTTCGCATCCACATACCAGACAAAGATGCGGATGTCATTCTCCACGGCACGCTGGAGGAGCGGCTCAAGGTTCGCCGCCAGATTCGGGTCATCCATTTGCGGGGTGATGAAGAGCACGACCCGCTTCATGCCGATGCGCGGAGTTTGTGCGCTGACGACATCCAGCGCGGTGATGAGCGATTGCAGGTTGGGTTGGGCGGTGCGCATGTCGGGTTGGAACCCTGTCAACCCGACAATGAAATCCTGAGGGGTGGCGTGATTGATGACAGGTCCAGCCTGGCTGACGAGGCTGAGGTCATCGGGCAGTTCCGGTGGACGGCTTTGTGCCCATTGGGCAATGACCTGGGCCACCCGCTGAAAACGGGAGATGCCTACGGCGTTCCGCGCATCGAGCGCAGTACCTTGATTGACGGCAACCGTCAGTTGCAGGGGGATTGCCAGTTCGGTGAACGAATCTACCGGGAGGGGCTGTCCGTTTTCGATAACGGTAACAGCTGCCGGCGTAAGTCCTGAGGCGAAAATTCGTTGGGCGTCGAAGACATCCACAAACCCTGTCACAGTGGGGAAGGATGTTGCATCCACATTGTAGAGGGTGATCGAAGCAGAACCTGCCTGAGCCCCCGCCCCCTGCGGGGCAAGGCTCAGGCAGAGACTTAGTACGAAAAGAATTAAGAGAGTTTTACGCATTTGCCTCGGCAAAAATAGGTGTTTCATCTTCGCTGGGTTTGGTGAGACGCAGGTAGGTCAATGTCCACACCGATTGAATGTAGGCGTTAAGGATACCACTGAACAAGTACAACACAGGCAGGTACACCGCGCAGCATGCCAGCGCAATATAGACGGGGGTGAGCGTTTGGTCAAGGGAGTTTGCGCCCAAAACGAGCGGAACGACAGCAAAGATGATGGGGAGCGCGATGATGAAACTGATGATCCCGCCGCCGATGAAGATGATCAGCACAAGCAGGAAGAAGTTCACGCCGTTGTTTTTGACGATCTCCCAGCCGCGTTTGAAGCCGTCCAACATGCCGAGGTTTTCGGCGATGATGGCAGGCTGAGCCTGTTCAACAACCACCATGACCACCCAACTGATGGGGATCAAAATACAGATCAGCGGAAGAATGCACAGAAAGCCGATGCCTGCTGTAATGGCTCCGAACAATACCAGCGGGATGATGAGCAGGAACACAGCCAACCCGAGCAGGAAATTCAAGCCAAAGATACGCCAGAAGTAGGGCATGCTCTCGGACCAGAGTTCGGCAAAGGTGAGCGTCTCCGCGCCTTTTTCCACTTTGAGCACGCCTTGAATCAAACCAATGCGGCCCATGATGCCGAGGGCGTAGAAGAGGATGGACAGGATGATGATGACCAACCCGATGACGATGAAAATCCACCAATTTTGTTCAAGGAATTGGCCAAACTGATTGAAATTTCTCTCAAGTTGATCGGTGGGGAAGGGGATGTCCCCGGAGCCCATATCGTAACCGCTGTTGCTTCCACCGCCACCACTGCCGCCCCCGCCGCCCCGTGCAAAAACAGCGAAAATACCAAACACCCACAAGACTTTATGTTTCCAGACGATGTTCCAGGCGCGGGTGAGTACCTCGCCGATGTTGAATGTATTCATGATGTCTCCTTTATCGTGATTTCTCTATCGTGGAATTTACAGGAATACATACGGCAGAGAATTCGAAAGGTCGCTTACTCCCACTCGATGGTTGCGGGCGGTTTGCTTGTAATATCATACACCACGCGGTTGATTCCTTCCACCTCGTTGACGATGCGGCTGGAGACTTTGGCAAGCAGGTCAAATGGCAGGCGCGCCCAGTCGGCGGTCATGAAGTCGTCGGTGGTGACAGCGCGGATGGCGGCGGCTTCCTGATAGGTGCGTTGGTCGCCCATCACGCCGACAGAACGGACAGGCAATAACACCATAAATGCCTGCGAGGTCTGTGCTCCTTTTCCTAGAAAACCTGCTTTGGATAATTCTTCGAGCAGGATTCTATCCGCCGCCCGCAAACGGGACACACGCTCGGGCGTACACTCCCCGAGACAGCGTACGGTCAAGCCCGGACCTGGGAACGGTTGCCGCCACACCAAGCCTTCGCTTAGTCCGAGAGCTTCGCCCACCAAACGGACTTCGTCCTTGAACAAATAGCGCAATGGTTCGACGAGTTCAAATTCCATGTCTTCGGGAAGCCCGCCCACGTTGTGATGGGATTTTATCTTCGCGGCTTTGCTTCTATCAGGTCCCGAGGATTCCACTACATCAGGATAGATGGTCCCCTGTACAAAAAATTTTGGCTGACCAACATTCTTCGCCTCACGCTCGAAGATGCGGATGAATTTCTCTCCGACGATCTTGCGCTTTTGTTCAGGTTCGGTGATGCCTTTCAACGCGCCGAGAAAATCGTCAGCGGCGTTTACTGTCACAAGTTCAGCACCCAAGCCGCCCAGAAATGCAGAAGCGACTTGTGCGCCTTCGTCGGCGCGCAGGAGTCCCGTATCCACAAAAACGCAGACGAGTTGGTCGCCAATCGCCTTGTGAACGAGCGCCGCCGCGACGGATGAATCCACGCCGCCCGAAACTGCCGCGAGCACGCGCCCATCGCCGACTTGTTCGCGAATCCGTTTGACGCTTTCTTCGATGATGTTGTTGGGAGTCCAGTCGGGGGTGATGCTGCAGATGTCGGTTGTAAAATGTTTGAAGAGTTCAATGCCGTTGGGTGTGTGATGCACTTCGGGGTGGAATTGCACGCCGAAGTAGTTGCGCTTGAGGTCGCCCATCGCCGCGTATGGACTATTTCCGCTTTTGGCGAGCGCTTCAAAACCTTCCGGCAGTTGGGTGACCTTGTCGCCGTGGGACATCCAGACTTTGGAGAGAGACGAGAGAAAATTCACAGAAGGCAGAGAGGCAGAAGGCAGAAGCTCAATCTCTGCATGACCGTATTCGCGTTGGGCGGAGGAATCTACTTTGCCGCCGAGGGCGTGGGTGAGAGCTTGCATGCCATAGCAAATGCCGAGGATGGGAAGTCCGCTTTCGAGGATGAATTTTTGAATGTAGGGGGCGTTATCTTCATACACGGATTTGGGTCCGCCTGACAAAATAAATCCCTTCGGTTGAATCGAAAGGATCTGTTCCTGAGGCGCATCCCATGGGAATAGCTCGCAATAGACTTGTGCCTCACGTACACGGCGGGCGATGATCTGGGCGTATTGGGAACCGAAATCGAGAATGGCGATGGAGTTCATGAATTAATTCCTGTTTTGAAAGTTGAACGTTAAAGGTCGAAAGTCAAAGGTCGAAAGTCAAATGTCAATAGACTTTCGACCTTTGACTCTTTAGAGGTCTGAAATAAGATGAAAATGTAAATGTGGGAAATCTTGATACTCTCCGCCGTTGACGATGAGACGATATGCGGTGAGGTTGAATTCGTCCACGAGGCTTTGGGCGGTGGAGTATAGGTCAGTGAGAAAGGCGGTGTCGTTGGGGTCGAGTTCCGCGAGAGTCTTCACCTGCCGCTTGGGGACGATGAGCACGTGAAACTTATAGCTGGGTGAAGGATGCTGAAACGCAATCAGGTTCGAGGTCTCACGGAGGCGTTTGACTGGGATGGCGAAACTCATGTGGGTGAATATCCAGCCGATGAGAAAGATGATAGAACGGAGATGTAGAAGTTTACGGAGCATTGATATACACACGATGGACGATTGACCATCGGAGACGCGCCATGGTCTATGGTCTATCGTCCATCGTCTGATTAATCCACAAACGTGATCTTGCCATCATCCAGCGATTTGATGCAGGCGATTGATTCAATGGGGACGCCTAACGATGCGAGTGCAGCGCGCCCGCCTTCAAATATCTTTTCAATGAGCGCGCCAATGCCGACGATTCTGGAACCCGATGCTTCTGCCAAACGGCACAAGCCAAGGATGGTCTGTCCACTGGCGAGGAAGTCATCAATGATGAGGACTTTTTCGTTGTTGGCAAGATATTCGGGCGAGACGATCAGCTCCACCATGCGTCCCTTTGTGTGGGACGGAGCGAGCGTGAGATAGACCTGGTCTGGCATGGTGATGGGTTTGGTCTTGCGGGCATACACGACGGGCAAGCCAAGATGAATGCCTGTGGTGAGGGCGGGCGCAATGCCTGAGATTTCCGCTGTGAGAATTTTGGTCGCGCCGACATTCGCAAAGAGTCTGGCAAACTCGCGTCCGCATTCATCCATAAGATTTGGGTCTACTTGATGATTAACAAAACTATCTACTTTAAGAATTCCGCCACCGAGCACTTGCCCCTCTTTGAGAATCCGTTCCTGCAATGCGTTCATTTAACCTCCAGATTGTCCAGACAATATTTTTAGAATTTTACAACCGAGTCCTCTGCAAGAAGCCGTTCATTAATAGCCAAAACTTGGGCTGAAAACCAGCCGGGAGCGTAGCCAGCGCGCCGAAAAAACGAAAAAAGAAACCACGGCGGCGGGTGCTGCGTCGTTTTGCAGG
>VGOX01000021.1 GCA_016875755.1 Chloroflexota bacterium | reverse complement strand
TCGGTGCCGATCTGCATTTTCACTTTGCCAAGCAATTCGCGCCGTTCGGAACGCTGCAGTCGTAATTTTTTCAACGCGAGCACGCGCCCTTCATTGCGGGTGCGACGGGCTTCAATGCCTTTGCGGATCCATTGTTCTTCCTGCGCGAGTTTTTTATCGAAGAGCGCGTTTTGGATTTGTTCGGCTTCGAGCATGGCTTCTTTGCGTTCGAGAAAGGTCGGGTAATCACACGCCCAATCGTAGACACTGCCACGGTCGAGTTCGATGATGCGGGTGGTGAGTCTCTGCAAAAAGACGCGGTCATGGGTGACAAAGACGAGCGTCCCGCCCCAGCGTTTGAGGAAGTCTTCGAGCCAGTCTATGGCCTGGATGTCGAGGTGGTTGGTCGGTTCGTCGAGCAGCAAAAGGTCTGGGTTGCAGACCAAGCCGCGGGCGAGAATGACGCGGCGCTTCATCCCAGCGGAGAGGGTTTCAAAGCGGGTGTCGCCGTCGAGTTCCATCAAGGAGATGGTTTTCTGCACTTGATTGTCGCGCTTCCAGTGATGCTCGTCTTCGGCAAAATCAGAATCGATGAGGCCCGAGGCGATGATGTCGGCAATGCGCCCCTCAAGATCCTGCGGCACTTCCTGCGGAAGATACGCCGTGCGGACGTTCTGCTGGCGGGCAATGATGCCATCGTGCGGCTCAACATCGCCATTGAGCATTTTCAACAGCGTGGACTTGCCCATGCCGTTGCGTCCCAACAAACCAACGCGCTCGCCGCGCTCGATCTGAAAACTGACCTCGTCCAATAAAGGATGCCCGCCAAAACCGATGGAGACGCCCTGCATACTGATCAACGCCATTAAGAAAACCTCGAAGATGATTTCATGAGCGCGAATTGTAGCCGATTAAAGGGATGTTGAAGGGAGTCTAGGAAGGGTATAATTTTGGCTGTGAATAGTATCCCCACCTCCCTTGCACCTTTCTTTCAGGAATATGATTTCTCCAAACTAAACCCTGAGACTGACGCTCACACCATTATCGAGAGAGTTTTACAGTTCGGAAATCGAGCGGAAATCAAATGGCTTTTTGGAGTTTATGCTCAAGAGCAGGTTTCGGCATGGGTCAAGAAATTTGGGAAGGATAAACTTCCACAGCCTCATCGTAGATTTTGGGAAATTGTGCTGGACATCCGTTCATGAAACAATTATTTTGGAATACCATAACCAATCCCATGCGGGAAGTACTGGAAGGATTCATGCAATCCAATCTTGCCTCCAGTTTTTATCTTGCTGGTGGAACAGCTCTATCACTTCAAATTGGGCACCGTCTATCGGTCGATCTTGATTTCTTTTCACCATCAGAAGACATTCCTTCCATCCGAAATGTCATCGAAAAAACACTAGCCCCATTTCAATTCAACTTAAGCGACTCGTCATGGGGAAATCTTGTTTACCTCGTCAATGATGTGCGTGTTGGTTTTTATGGATACGGGTACCCATTAGTTTCACCACTGGTAACGGTTGGAAATGTTCGTCTCGCCAACATTCAAGATATTGCTCTAATGAAGTTTGACGCATTACTGGCTCGCGCCTCTCGCAAAGATTTTTACGATCTGTATTTTATATGCCAACAAATCACTTTGCGAAAATTATTAGACTTATCCACCCAAAAGTATCCTTATGTGAGAGATTTTGAGGTTCAGGTTACAAAGCGGCTTGTGTATTTCGATAATGCCGAAGAAGAAACAAACCCTGTAATGTTAAAAGTGGTAGATTGGCACAGAGTCAAAAACTTTTTCATTGAACAAGCAAAAACCATTGAGAAGGGATGGTTACTATGACCCTCCCCCTCAACCGCATCCTACAAGGCGATTGCATAGACGTTCTCAATTCCCTGCCCGAGAACTCGGTGGATCTGATCTTTGCCGACCCGCCCTATAACCTGCAATTGCAGAACGATCTCTTCCGTCCCGATCTCAGCAAAGTGGATGCGGTTAACAATGGATGGGATAAGTTTTCCAGTTTTGCGGCATATGACAGCTTTACCATGGATTGGCTACGCGCAGCAAGGCGAGTGCTGAAAGACACAGGCACGATCTGGGTTATCGGCTCATATCACAACATTTACCGCGTCGGTGCAGTGATGCAAGACTTGGGCTATTGGATTCTCAACGACGTGGTCTGGCTCAAGACCAACCCCATGCCCAACTTCCGCGGTGTGCGTTTCACCAACGCGCATGAAATTTTGCTCTGGGCGCAAAAGGAACAAGGCGCAAAATACACCTTCAACCACAAGGCGATGAAAGCCCTGAACGATGACCTGCAAATGCGCAGTGACTGGGTCATCCCATTGGCGACGGGAAAAGAACGCCTCAAAACCAACGGGACAAAGGCTCACCCTACTCAGAAACCTGAAGCCCTCTTATACAGAGTCATCCTTTCCAGCACCAATCCCAACGACGTAGTGCTCGATCCCTTTTTCGGCAGCGGCACGACAGGCGCCATCGCCAAGAAACTCGGACGCAACTTCATCGGCATCGAACGCGACAAGAAATACATCAAGGTCGCGCAGAAGCGCATTGCGGCGATCACGTCCGCGCCTGCTGAGGCGTTGGACCTGCCCGAGAAACGCAATCAGGCTCGGGTGCCGTTTGGGGCGCTGCTCGAAAACGGAATGCTCAAAGCGGGGCAAAAGCTTACTTATGCAAAAGGCAAACGCGAAGCCATCATCCTCGCCAATGGACATCTCAAATGCGGAAATATCATCGGCTCGATTCATACCGTGGCGAGGGAACTATCCAATGCGCCCGCTAACGGTTGGGAAATGTGGTTTTATTCAGAACGGGGTAAACTTAAGCCAATTAACGACCTGCGAGAAAAATATAGAAAAAAGTTGAAGGTTACTGGTTGAAGGTTGCAAGTTAAAACCCTTAAACCTTCAACCTGCAACTTGTAAACCAAAAGGAAACCTATGTCGAAATCATTCATCCTTATTAAAGAACAGCAAATTCCCGAGATCAACTCGCTTGTGCAATTGTACGAACACAAACGCACGGGTGCGCGCCTGCTCTCCGTCATCAACGACGATGAGAACAAAGTCTTTAGTATCAACTTCCGCACTACGCCGAAAGACTCAACAGGCGTGGCGCACATCCTCGAACACTCGGTCTTGAACGGCTCGGAGAAATATCCCGTCAAAGAACCGTTCGTGGAATTACTGAAAGGCTCGCTGGCAACGTTCGTCAACGCGTTCACATTCCCCGATAAAACCTGTTATCCCGTGGCGAGCCAGAACGAGAAGGATTTTTACAATCTCATCGATGTGTACATTGATGCCGTTTTCCATCCGCTGATCAGCGAGAAAACCTTGATGCAGGAAGGCTGGCACTACGAGATCAGTGACATCAAAGAACCTCTCACCTACAAGGGTGTGGTCTTCAACGAAATGAAAGGCGCGTACTCCTCGCCTGAAAATTATCTGGCAAAGGTCATCATCGAGTCGATGTTCCCCAAGCACACCTACGGCGTGGACTCAGGCGGCGACCCTGCGCAGATCACAAACCTTACGTACGAAAACTTTCGCGCATTCTGGGAGACGTACTATCACCCATCCAACGCGTTCATTTTCTTCTGCGGCAACGACGACCCCGACCAGCGCCTCAAATTAATGGAAGGCTATCTCAAGCCGTTCAAGAGGAAGAAGGTCAAATCAACGGTGCCGCTTGCCAAGCCCTTCAAAAAACCAAAAAAACTCGAATACGCCTACAGCGTCAGCGAAGGCGAAGACCTCGATAAAAAACATTACCTCACGGTCAATTGGAAACTACCCGATACATCAGACCCTGTATTAAGTTTGAGTTTCCAAATTCTTGCGCATGCACTCATCGGCACGCCTGCATCACCGCTCAAAAAAGCGCTCACCGATTCAGGTCTCGGTGAAGACCTCGCAGGCATCGGTCTCGAAAGCGACCTGCGCGAAATGATCTTCTCCACAGGTCTCAAAGGCACGCGCGCGCGCCATGCAAGGAAAATCGAAACGTTGATTTTCGAAACCCTGAGATCACTAACAACCGACGGCATCGACCCCGACATGATCGCCGCATCCATCAACACCATCGAATTCCACCTGCGCGAAAATAACACAGGCTCCTTCCCGCGCGGCATCGCGCTCATGCTGCGCGCTCTCACCGCTTGGCTCTACGATGACGACGCCTTCAAAACCCTCGCCTTCAAAGCGCCGCTCGCCGAATTGAAGCAACGCCTCGCCAGCGACCCGCGCTATTTTGAAAAGCTGATCAAGACTCACCTGCTGGAAAACAACCATCGGACAGTCATCCGCCTCAAACCTGACCCTGAGCTGGCTCAACGCCTCGAAGCAGAGGAAAAGCTCAGGCTGGACTCTGCCAGAAAAGCCATGAGTGAAGCGGATATTCGCAGACACATCGAAAATACCGAAAAGCTCAAAATCCGCCAGGAGACTCCTGACTCAGCGGAGGATCTGGCGAAGCTCCCCGTGCTGGATCTGGCAGACCTCGACAAACTAGTGCGGACGATCCCCGCCGAAGAAATTCAAGTGCAAGACGCAAAGGTCTTGTACCATGACATTTTCACCAATGGCATCGTCTACCTTGACCTCGCCTTCGATTTGCGCGCCGTACCGCAGGAGCTCCTGCCGCTGACGGAAGTTTTCGCGCGAGCGCTGTTCGAGATGGGTACTGAAACCGAAGACTTCGTCAAACTCTCGCAACGCATCGGGAAAAGCACAGGCGGAATCTACGGCTCGGCGGTCTCAGCGACCGTGCAAAAGTCCAGAGAGAGCCGCGCATATTTGATGATCCGCGGCAAGTCCACGATGAGTCAAGCCCATGAGATGCTGAGCATCCTGCGCGATGTCCTCCTGACCACGAAGTTCGACAACAAGGAACGACTCAAGCAGATCATCATGGAAGAAAAAGCGGGGCTTGAATCGGGGCTTACGCCTGCGGGGCATCGCTTCGCGAACATGCGCCTGCGCTCGCAATTTGGCGGCACAGGCTATATCAACGACCAAACCAACGGCATCGGGTATCTGTTTGCCCTGCGCGAACTGGCAACTGAAATCGACAAGAAATGGTCGAACGTTTTGAAGAAGCTCGAAACCATGCGCGAGACCCTGATCAACAGCAAGACCCTGCTGTGCAATGTGACGCTCGACGCCGCGCACTGGAAGACCTTCCAACCGCATTTGGAGAATTTCATCTTCGCCATGCCTGTAAAGGACGTGCAACTTTCACCCTTCAACTTTACACCTGCAACTCAAAGGGAAGGCTTGGCAATTCCAGCACAGGTCAACTATGTGGCAAAGGGCGTGAACCTGTACGACCACAACTACGAATTGGATGGCTCTTCTGCGGTGATCGTTGGCTACCTCGGCATGACCCACCTTTGGGAAAATATCCGTGTGCAGGGCGGCGCGTATGGTGCCTTTGCCCAATTCGACGATGCGACGGGTGTGTTCACCTTCCTCTCGTACCGCGACCCGAATTTGGATAACACCTTATCCAGTTATGACAAAGCGGCGGGTTTCCTCAAGGGTCTTGATGACTCACGCCTCAACGATAATGAACTGAAGAAATCCATCATCGCCGCCATCGGCGACCTCGACTCGTATCAACTGCCTGACGCAAAGGGCTACACCTCCATGATGCGCTATATCACTGGGCGCACAGATGAAATCCGCCAGAAATATCGTGACGAAGTGCTCTCTACCAACGGCGAAGATTTCATTGCATTCGGCGAGGCTTTGGAGAAAGTGGCACAATCCGATGCTGTGGTGGTGCTGGGGGCACAGTCCGCGTTGGAGGGGTCAAAGGATGGGTTGAAAGTGACGAAAGTCGCGTAGTACAGGTCAAAAGTCAAAGGTCTTATGATGGTCAGTGAAGATCAATTGGTAGCGGAGCTTTGGGCACGGGATGTGCAGTTCCTCAGAGGACGCGCATCCTTGCCTTCCGTTACTTTGCTTTCTGATACAAGGCTGATTGCTTCGCTTGCAGAGAGTTCAGACCCGCGTCTGTGCTTTTCACTGATACCACTATTCTTAAGACATCCCGAATACTCCGCTTGGGTTAGAGAAGTAAACAAGTTACTTAATACAAAGTCAAGCCAGGTTACGCTTCAGTTTTACTATACCGCGGCGGTCTTTCTACAGAAAAAATATTTCCAACGTATTCAAAACATTATGGGAGAGCAAGAACTGCTTCAGGATATGTTCTCAAAAGAACTGGGCTTCACTCCAGATGCAGAACCCAGCCGCGCTCTTGTTCAACTTGCAGAACAACACCATCTATCAACCGGGCAGTTTGTTAATTGGCTTGAAACATATAAACATGCGGCTGATGTTTGGTTAAGACAAATGGAATTACAAAAGGCATAATGAATGATGGATAATCAAGATGTCTACAGCGTTTTAAAACTTTTTGGCGAACAAGTTCCGCCTGAATCTAAAATCACTTTACTTGGTGGAAGCGCATTGATCCTGTTGGGAAATTCCAGAGAAACCATAGACATTGATTTGGTTGGTGATGATGTTATCCCAAGTGAGTTACACCGCCGCATCATTCAGATCGCCAAAGAAAACAAGATCCTGCTTGATGTCGTTCCAATTGAACATTTTATTCCACTTCCGGAAGACAGCGAAAAACGCATCATCCCGGTTGGGCAATTTGGTAACCTAATTGTATTTGTAGCCGACCCTTACAGCATTGCTCTCAGCAAAATTGATCGAGGGCTTGCGAATGATTATACAGATATTGAGTTTTTACTCGCAAAGGGTCATATCACCCTTGATATGCTCACAAAAATCGTGCAAAGTACAATTGCCAAAGCAGGCAAATACGACTTGAATCCAGATTTCCTTAAACATTTTGAAGAGTTACAATCGAGACTGAAGTGATTCTGTCACAATACAGGAGCAACCCCATGAACATCACACTCAAGATCAACGGAATTGAACACGTCATCGACGCACCCGCATCCACAACCCTACTCGCCGCCTTGCGCGGACTGGGCTTTCACGGCGTGAAGTTCGGCGATGAGCACGGGCTTTCGGGCGCGGATACGGTTTTGCTAAACGGCAAACCCGTCAATGCGGGGTCGATGCTGGCGGCGCAGGCGGAAGGTCACAACATCGCCACCATTGAGGCGCTCGGCGAACATCCCGAACAGGGCTGGAGAAAGACTGACGGCTTGCATCCGCTGCAACGTGCGTTCGTCGAGTCAGGCGCGATCCAATGCGGATATTGCACGCCCGCGCAAATTCTCGCGGCGAAGAGTCTGCTAGAGAAAAACAGCAATCCAACTGAGGCGGAGGTCCGCGAGGCGATCTCAGGAGTGCTCTGTCGCTGCACAGGCTATCTCAAACCCGTCCAGGCTGTGCTGAAAGCCGCCGCCGAAATGCGCGGGGACGAACCCATCGACATCACTTCCGTCCATTGGGATTTTGGTTCACCCCAACCTGATCCTTCAACTGGAGATTCTCCCGCCTCAACCCCGACCTCGGTGCTGACTCGCCCCAAGGTGGTCGTCACACCCGAGACGCAGACCTGGCAAACCGTCGGCAAGCCCGAAAAGAAAGTGGACGCGATCAAACTGGTGCAGGGTAAACCCGCCTTCACCGCAGACATGGACGTGCGCGGCATGTTGTACGCAAAGGTCTTACGCTCGCCGCATGCGCATGCCCGTATCAAAAATATCGATGCAAGCAAAGCTCTGGCATTGAAAGGCGTCGTCTCTGTATTAACGTGGAAGGATATTCCGCGTGTGGTCTATTCCACAGCAGGACAATCTGACCCGATCCCTGGTCCGTTGGATTCGTTCTCACTTGATCATAAAGTCCGCTTCGTAGGCGACCGTGTAGCATTCGTCGCCGCAGAGACTGTTGAAATTGCCGAGAAAGCGCTCGCGCTCATCGATGTCGAATATGAGATCCTGCCCGCCATTTTGGACTCACGCGAATCGATGAAGCCAGATGCGATCAAACTTCACGACGAACCTGAGTATGTCAATTTTGCAGATTCCAACCCCGATAAAAATCTCGCCGCTGAAATTCGCATTGACATTGGCGATGTGAACAAAGGTTTTGCTGATGCGGATGAAATCTTCGAAGCCGAATATGAAGTACCGAAGGTACAGCAGGCACATATCGAGCCGCATGTTTGCGTAACGTATTGGGACGAGGATGATCGTCTGGTCATTCGCACGTCCACACAGGTTCCCTTCCATGTGCGCAGAATGCTTGCGCCTGTGCTCGACCTGCCCGTGAAACGCATCCGCGTCATCAAGCCGCGTATCGGCGGTGGTTTCGGCGGAAAGCAGGAAGTATTGATGGAAGATGTACCAGCACACCTGACCATCGCCACTAAACGACCTGTCATCTACGAATACACCCGCGAAGAAGAGTTTATCGCGGCACGGTCACGTCACCCCATGCGCGTGAAGATGAAGACGGGCGTAAAGAAAGATGGAACCATCACCGCCAACGAAATGTATGCACTTTCTGACACAGGGGCGTACGGCTGCCACGCGTTGACCGTGACAGGCAACACAGGTCACAAGGCAATGGCGCTCTACGTCGGCGATGGCGAATATCGCAAAGCGCCGAATATTCGCTTTTATGCAGATGTGGTCTATACCAACACCCCACCTGCTGGCGCCTTCCGCGGCTATGGCGTTCCGCAAGGCTATTGGCCGCTCGACCGTCACATGGAAAAGATCGCGCGCGCAATGGGTTTTGACCCGATCGAATTCCGTTTAAAGAACGCGATTCACCCTGGTGAATATCATCCCTTCTCAACCGCATGGAATGAAGGGCGTGAACCGCGGCCGGAGATCATCCACACGGTTGGGCTGGAACAATGTGTGGTGCAAGGCAAAGCCGCCATCGGCTGGGATGATAAGTTTGGCAATGAAGAGTGGAGAAAAAGCCCTGCGACTACGCTCCGCTCCGCTCAGGGCGAAAAACTTCGAAAAGGCATCGGCGTGGCAATGGTCATGCAAGGGACCGCCATCCCATATCTCGATATGGGCGGCGCATCCATAAAAATGAATGACGATGGTTCGTTCAACCTGCTCGTTGGCGCAACGGATTTGGGAACTGGTTCGGACACCGTCCTCGCGCAGATGGCGGCGGAAGTTCTGGGCGTTCCCATCGAAGATATGATCACCTATTCTTCAGATACTGATTTCACACCGTTCGATAAAGGCGCGTACGCATCTTCGACAACATATATTTCTGGGACGGCCGCAGTAAAGGCCGCGCAGATCGTGGCGGAGAGAATCAAAGCAAGAGCGGTTGATATGTTCAAAGTTGCAGATTTACAGGTTGAACCTGCCGACTTGAAACTTTCCAATAGAATGGCAATCGCACCAAATGGACAGTCAATCTCGCTTAGTGAAATCGCGCTCGACAGCCTGCATAAGAACAATCAGGAACAGATCATGGGCGTGGCGAGTTACGTCTCGCCCGTATCACCGCCGCCTTTCGCAGCACAGTTCGCCGAAGTGACCGTGGATACGGAAACGGGCCAGGTCACTGTGGATAAATTGGTGATGGCAGTTGATTCGGGCGTGATCGTCAATCCGTTGACAGCTTCGGGTCAGATCGAAGGCGGCATGACGCAAGCGCTTGGTTATGCTGTCTGCGAGGAGATGCGCTATGACGAGAAAGGCGCTGCCTATGAGCGTGACCTTGACCGTTATCACATCTTCCGCGCAGATGAGATGCCTGAACTTGAAACCATTTTCGTGGAAACCTTCGAGCCTAGTCACCCATTTGGCGTGAAGGCTGTGGCGGAAATCCCAATGGACGGAGTCGCTCCAGCCGTGGGCAACGCCATTTTGGATGCCATCGGAGTCAATGTGGATGTGAACCCCGTTACACCTGAAAGGGTCTGGCGGGAGATAAAACGTCAGTAAACAGAAGCAGGATCAGGTCCAGAAAGGGATGCGTGCTTTTCATCGGCATGCGTCCCTTTTTGTGATTTTCCCCTCCACCTTACAAAGCGAGCGGGATATAATCCATGAACCGGCATCAATATGACCCGTACTGAAATTCTTTTTTTAGTCCCCTATTTTGCATCATTCATAATTACATTATCGATTCTGTTGTTTGTCTGGAAAAAAAGCAAATCGCAGGGAGCCGCTGCATTCGGGTGGTATGTACTGGGCCAGCTTCTTTGGGTTGCTGGTTTTATTTTTGAGTTAATAAGCGTGCGGCTGGTGGACAAGGTCTTTTGGGACGGATTTCAATGGTTCGGTCTTCAAATGGTCTTGGTTGCCCTGCCAGTATTTGCGATCCAGTTCTCAGAATACAAAATTCGAGAGCCGCGAAAGTGGTTTTTAGTATCACTGATCGTACCAGTCTTATTTTCGTTATTATTGGTAACGGATGTTTTTCATCATTGGGTCTACATCGATCCGAGTATTCTTTCGAAAACCCCATTTAACGAATTAACATATACCTTCTCGCCGTTTGTGTACGTTTACGCTTTTTATGGGGGCTGCATTACGTTCTGGGCAATATCCCTATTGGTACGCCGCACTATTCATCCACATGGCTTTTACCGCGCCCAACTGATATTAATAATATTGGGTTGTGTTGCCCCGCTGATCGGGTCGATTTTTCCGTTATTCGGGATTCAAATCGCCTCACAGCGGGACGCCACTCCGTTTGCGATTGCGATCGGGAATTTGATCATTGCATGGGGGTTATTCCGTTTTCGCATATTTGAGGTCATGCCGATTGCGCGCGAAAAAGTATTCGAAGCCATAATGGAGCCTGTTGTCATTCTGGACAACCAGCATCAGGTGGTTGACATTAATGCAGCCATGCTCGCCTTGATGGGCATGAATGCCAACGATGTGATCGGCAAACCTGCAAAAGTCGTTTTCGATAACTTTCCCATTCCGATCAAAATGTACACGCATGTTTCCTATGCCCGCACAGAAGCAATATTCAATTTGCAGGGGAGGGAAATTCATTACGAACTGACGGTATGGCCGCTTTATAGCGTCAGCAAGCAAATGATGGGGCGAATTTACATCTCGCATGACATTACCGCGCTGAAGGAATTAGAGAACGAACTTCGTAAACTCAACACAGAACTTGAAGACCGCGTCCTCGCACGAACAAGGGAATTGGCAGAGGCATACGACACCACGCTTGAAGGCTTCGCCCGCGCACTGGAATTGCGCGACAAGGAAACGGAAGGCCACTCGCGCCGCGTAACGGAAAACACATTGAAACTCGCCCAGCAGATCGGAATTTCCAATGAAGTCCTGGAGGATATCCGCAGCGGTGCCATCCTGCACGATATCGGAAAGATCAGCATTCCAGACGAAATACTACACAAGCCTGGAAAACTAACCGAAGAAGAACGCAGCATCGTCAACCAGCACCCGGAAACAGCCTACAAACTTCTTTCGCCCATTCCATTTCTGAGCAAAGCCCTTGAAATTCCCTACTGCCATCACGAAAAATGGGACGGCACAGGCTACCCACGCGGACTCAAAGGGGAGGAAATTCCGCTCTCCGCCCGCATCTTCGCCGTGGCAGATGTATGGGACGCCCTCAGCTACGACCGTCCCTACAACCAAGCCTGGCCCCGCGAGAAGATCATTGCTTATTTCCGCGAACAATCAGGGAAACATTTCGACCCCATGATAACCAGGCTGTTCCTGTCCATGGTCGAAAAAGGCGAGATATAATCAAGCAGACTGTTCACTGAAATTATTTCATTTTCGGAGAAATCAAAATAAATGTCCGACCAAATCTATGTCGTAGGGCATATTAACCCAGATACCGACTCCATCGCCTCTGCCATGGGGTATGCCTGGCTCCTGCGCGAACGTGACGGTGCAGACGCCATTGCAGCGCGTGCAGGCGCACTAAATGCTCAAACCGCCTGGGTTCTAAAAACCCTCAACCTTGACCCACCCGTCCTGCTCACCGACGCATCACCCCGTTTTGGCTCTGTCATGCGCAGGCTTGATACCATCCGCCCCGATTCGCAGTTGGGTGCAGCTTGGATCCTTGCCAGCAAGACAGGCGGCATCGCCCCCGTTGTCAGCGATGATGGAAAGCCGCAAGGCATCATTAACGGACTGAGCCTGTTCAAATACTTCACCGACACACTCGGCCCGCAGCCTGGCAATACAACCGTCAAAGAAATGATGGGCGCGCCGTGCCGCGACGCAATGGACACCGCCGTCCCAAAATATCCCGCCAACGCCCACATCCGCGATACGCTCAATAGATTGCTGCGCGACGAACATAACGATTATTGGATCGTGGACGAGAGCGGAGAATATATGGGCATTGCCCACCAGCGCGAAGTACTCAACCCGCCGCGCCTCAAAGTCATCCTCGTCGACCACAACGAACCGCGTCAGGCAATCGCCGCGCTCGAAGAAGCCGAACTGCTCGAGATCCTTGACCATCACAGACTCGGCAACCCCTACACCCATCAACCCATCCGCTTCACAGTGGATATTGTCGGCTCGACCTCCACACTGGTGACGGAAATGACCATGGATGCAGGACTCTCGATGCCGCCCGCCCTCGCAGGCACGCTTCTCGCCGGGCTGGTATCTGATACCCTTATATTGACATCGCCTACGACCACACAGCGCGACCGCGCCGCAGCCGAGAAACTGGCACGTTGGGCATTCGCAGGCGGAAGTCCGCTCAAGGGCGAGACCATCGAATCGTATGGCAAATCCGTGCTCAGTGCGGGTGCGGGACTCTCCAACCGCGACCCGAAGGAATTGGTCAGCACCGACATCAAATCCTTCGAAGGCGGCGGTTATAAATTCGCTGTGGCACAGGTGGAAGTGACCGACATTTTGCAACTCACCGAGCATCTCACCCCGCTCCAGAACGCACTCAACGATCTGCGCGAAAAACGCGGGCTTGATTTTGTAATGCTGCTCGTCACCGATGTGGTGCGCGGCACCAGCCGTCTGCTGCTTTCCTCTGATGCTCCAAGCATTCTCAACGACCTGCCTTATCCGCCACTCCCAGACAACACTCGTGACGCACAAGGCGTAGTTTCAAGAAAGAAACAATTGCTCCCCGCTGTTTTGGGTTTACTGGAACGATAATTAATTGTAGATGCGCAGCGTTGCTGCGCATCTACAGAAGAAAACATGACCGAATCCATTTACAAGGCTCTTGCTGAGATCGAAAATAATAACGGCTCTGCCGCCCTGTGCACGGTGACGAAGAGCGAAGGCTCCACACCGCGGCATGTGGGCAGTAAAATGCTCGTGTACCCTGATGGAAAATTCATCGGCACCGTCGGTGGCGGAGATTTGGAACACCGCGTACTCGATGAGGCGTGGATGGCGATCAGCGATGGTCAGCCGCGTCTTTTGCACTACAACATGGCTGACCCTTCACGTGGCGATCCTGGTGTGTGTGGAGGTCAGGTGGAGGTATTTGTGGAACCGATTCTTCCTCCCCCGCTGCTCGTGGTCATCGGCGCAGGGCATGTGGGCAAGGCAGTTGTTCATTTGGCAAAGTGGCTGGGTTTTCGCGTGGCGGTCAATGATGACCGTGCGGAATTTTGCAACCCCGAAGCCACACCCGGTGCAGATGCCTACTATCCTGTAGAGATGGAAAAATTGCAGGACCATCTCCCAGTGACGAAACAAACCTATTTGGTCGTAACCAGCCGCGGGTCCAGTGTGGATGCGCTGGGGTTGCCGAGTCTGCTTGAATCACAGGCGGCGTATATCGGCGTGATCGGGTCCAAACGCAGGTGGGCAACGACAGTCAAAGCGATGAAGGAAAAAGGTGTGGCGGATGAACTGATCGCGAAA
>VGOX01000020.1 GCA_016875755.1 Chloroflexota bacterium | reverse complement strand
GCTACCTGAGCAACAAAATGAAGCAGGCACAAGCAGCAAAAAGCCTGCAAAACGACGCAGCACCCGCCGCCGTGGTTTCTTTTTTCGTTTTTTCGGTGCGCTGGCTACACTCCCGGCTGGTTTTCAGCCCAAGTTTTGGCTATTAAAGAACGGCTTCTTGCAGAGGACTCATACATACTGCCTTTTGCGTCCGTCATCGCTTTGAGATAAACTTGCTCCAACGTACGCGCTTCCTGTTGAAATGCCATGACAGGCGCTGACTGCGACAAAAGACGCTGCAAGATCTGCGGATTCACTTCCTGCGGCGCCTCCACTCTGACCTTCAAGCTGGTCGCTGTTCTCTCAAGCAGTTCTACTCCGTTAGGCAATTCCAGCCTGTCAGAATCCCATTTATCAGCAAATTTTATTTCGTACTCAGGCGCACCAAGTACATTCTGTTTCAACTCTTCCAACGAACCTTGCAAAAGAATCCGTCCGCGATAGATGATGGCAATCTTATCTGCCAAAGCTTCCACTTCCGTCAGGTTGTGTGAGCACAACACGATCGTTCGGCTGGATGATTTCAGCCACGCAATTTCATCCCGCACCAGCCGCGCGGATTCAGGGTCCATTGCAGAGGTGGGTTCATCCAACAGTAAAACGCCAGGGTCGTGCATCATGGCTCGGGCAAGCGCCAGTTTCTGGCGCATTCCCTTCGAATATTCGCCGATCCTGCGTTTTGCAGCTTCCGCCAGACCAAAATATTCCAGCAGATTATCCCTGCGCGATTTTCGTAACGATGGTGAAAGCCCGTATACTTGTCCAAAAAACTCCAGGTACTCCAATGCGTTCATCCGCATGTACAGCCCATGCTGCTCGGTCAACACCCCCACTGAAGCGCGGGCATCGTGTCCATTCTTCGTTACGTCATAACCAGCCACACGCGCCCACCCGCGCGACGGTTCGAGCAAAGCGGTCAACATGCGGACGGTGGTCGTCTTGCCCGCGCCGTTCTGCCCAAGCAAAGCAAGGATCTCTCCCTCCTGTACGGAAATGTTAACACCATCCACCGCCATAAAATCATGGAATTGCTTACTTAGAGTAACTTTTGCGCAATCAGAGACAGGAACGTGAAAAGCGGCAGAAAATTTATTCGCCATAACGACCTGCTTGGCGCTGAGAAAAAGAGAGACTTGCCAGCAAAAACGCTGGCTGGACTGAACATTAACAACATACCTCCAGAATAATGGATGACGGTGGCTGAAGTATTGGCTGCCACCTGGACCTGCTTTTTGACGCCCATCGTGTTGAGTGGGAGCGAGTTCTCACTTGGCAGGGCGTGTTGCTCGATCCATACGGTTGCCCAACGGATAAAGTTGGCGGCGAAAATGGTCATGGCTTCCTGTAAATAGATCGCGGGTTCGGAACGCACTTTCAGTCGATTGAGATAAAAAACCTGTTTAGTTTCCTTGATGCCCGCCTCAATGGTTTGGCGCGCATTGTACCGATTGAACCAAGCGCGTAAGTTGGTTGTGACAGGTGGGTCGCCAAAGTGAGCCAAAGCGCTGTGCTTTTCCCGAAAGGACGCCGGGACGGTGTGCGTCTTGCCCGTATAGAAACGTTCCAGAGCGACATCCAGTGGATAGGGACAGTGTTGAAGTTCCAACCCCGACCATGCCACCATCTCTGCATTGTCACCCACGCGCGTCCAAACCGTATCGGGAGAATTTTTTTGTCTTAGCATCTCGGTAATTTTGTGGTTGTGTAATTTGACATACACTTCATAGCCCATTTCAATCAGCAGAGCTATGTTGTCATATGTACCAAAACCAGCGTCAAGACGAAAACAGGCTTTCACAGGCTGTGGATTTTCAAGATTGTTCTGTTCAAATTGTTCGAGCCGCTGACGCAGGATTTTCTCATCTTCCAGATGAACTTTCATCTGGACCAGTGTCTTTTCCAACTTTTCGCGGGCAATTTCGATCGACTTCTCGCGGCGCAGGCAGCGACGTTCGAGAACCGCGATGCGTTTTGGCTTTGTTTCTTCTCGCAGTTGAGTGGATACTTCTTCTTTAGCCTGTTGTGCAGTTTCCAAGTTCACCTGCTGGGTTACCAATCGTTTTTCAGCAGGCGCTCGGCTTTTGACAAGCGCCTCGATCCGCTTTTGCAGGAGTTCAGTGCGCCGTTTGGGACACTGTCCGCTGCGTTTTTCCGCTGCCCGCACGAGCCCTTCGGCTTGTGTGCAAGAGACGGTATCGCCAGCATGGTGATCAACCGAGATCCACAACCGTCCATAGGTCGGGCTTTGCAGGCTGACCACGCCTGCCTGATAGCCCAGTCGAATTTCATCTGACATATGTCCGTATGCCGCGTTCGGATAGGTGCGGCTGGTGTTTGAGACGGGCAGTCCCGTTAGATCGCCATCATAATCCAACCCGCGCGCTTGGGCACGCAAGAGCGCCAATTCGTTTTCGATCATGGGTTGGCCGACTCGCTCCAAGACTTCCACAAGCGCATTGACTTCTGACCAAGTCAATTTCTTCAGCGTGCGGCTCACACCCGTATAGTCTGCCCACCCCGATTGACCCCACGCTTGTGCGACTGCCATATCTTTGTCCAGTGGGTGTGCCGCCAAACTGATATCTTGCAAATACTTTGCGCCTGACAAAATCGCCACAAGAAATTCAGTCACTTTCCCCTGCGGCGTATGCTCATATACCTTTTGGCTGAATTTGACGGCTTCGATCCCTGAGAGCAAACCGATTTCCTGAGCATATTGACCCCAGGGAATTAGTAGCGCGTGTTGTGTTTCTTGTGTTTGAGCCATGTCCATTCCTGCTTGCTGATATGGCTCAAGGGTACATCATCCTTATTCTATTGGTAATGTTCTGTTTTTCATCACTTTTCACGATTCCACTTATGATTGCACAACCGTTACGCTAAATATCGTATAAACAAGCATTCTCTTTGAAAACAGTGCCTATCAACTAATTATTTTTCAACATTCTCCATCACCCGCTCTTCGCGCTTCACCCACGTCAACTGCTCCACATCCCTGCGGGCTTGCGCACCTAAAGCCAATCTACGAGGCTCATCGGCAAGCAATTTCTCAACTTCCACCTTCCAATTCCCAATTACCGATTCCCAATTACCCGCTTCACAAAAAACTGCACTCCCCTCCCGCAACACCTCGCGTATCGAAGGCAAGTCCGCCGAAACGATTCCGCGCCCCGACGCCATATACTCGAACATCTTCATCGGGTTGATGACCTCGGCGATGTCCTGCCCGCTCGAAGCTTCAATCGAACGGGAATACGGCATTAGCAACACATCCGCCGCCGCCTGATATAACGGTATCGACTCATGCTTCACGAAGCCAGTCATCGTCACATTAGTCATGCCCGCTTCGGTCAGTTTGCCGCGCCAAAAATCCACCAACTCGGGCGTACCGCCAACCCACAAAAAATTCACGGCAGGCATTTGTTTGGCGAGTTCAAATAATAATTCAGCGCCTCTGCCTGGGTAAATATGACCTGTGAACCCAACGGTCAGCCCTTCTTTCAAATTCAATTGACGACGCGCCTCGACTGGACTCGGCAAACCCGCATATTTTTCCAACTCGACGCCGTTCGGCGCGAGCAGCACCGCTTCATCCTTAAACTGGAGTTTGGTCGAGCGCTCCAAAGCCTTTCTCAACGCTGACGTGGTGACCGTCATCACCTTGGGCGTGTTCTGCTTCCAGAATTGACGCATCCACCACACGCCGAGTTTGCCCGAATTATCCGCGTGCATTTCGAGCACCACGGGGTAACCCATCCACGCGCCCAGCGCCGCGGATTGTGGCAGCCAGGTGTAGATCAACTCAGCGCCAAACTTTTTCGCAGCCCGCTGGGCATGGACGATAAAGTCGAGGCGTTTGAGTCCGCTGATGGACGGGAGCAGTTCGAGGTCCGGTGTGAGGCGCAGACCGTAGTGTGAAAGCAGAGTCTCTTTTGAGACAGGGTCAGACTCTGCGGGGGCGAACATCTTCACGTCGTGATCCAATTGCATTAATGCTTGAGCGACTTTCATCGCTTGGATCGAGTTTGCAGTTAATGAAGGAATACGAGAATTAGTGATGAGTGCGATTTTCATTTTGTTTAATTTTCTGCAATCCGCGCAAAACCATCAAGCCAACGGATGCGATGTAATAGAACGAAAGCAAGCCGCCTGCGGCAACAACGGCGTACATTGGCACGAGCCAGAACGAGAGTGCGAGTTTAATGATGCCTGCCACAAGTGTGACATACACTGGGAACTCAGGCAAGCCAAGCGCCAGCAACAGCGGACGATTCCAAAAGAGGATGTAATTGAAGACCAAGCCGATGGTCAGCGCAACGAGGGCGGGATAGGCGTCGAGATAGTCCGCGCCCGAATAAATGCGGATGACCCACTGCCCAAAAAGAATCAAGCCCGCGCCGAGCAGGCTATTGTATGCTAACGAAAATGCAGTGACTTTTTTGAGAAAGCTCTTGAGTTTGCTCCATGCTTTTTCAACGGACAGACGATTGATCTCAGGGAACGTTGTAGCGATCAGCGGGTCGGCGGGGATGGCGAGAAAATGGACGATGGTATATGCCACGCGATAGTACCCGACAGCGGTTGTATCGAGGAAGAAGCCCACCCAGATCAGTTCACTCTCGCGGAAGAGTTTGATGATGGTTGCGCTGATGTTGGAACTGAACGCAAAGCGGAAAATCTCTTTTCTGGCAGTCAGCGCGGAGAAGGGTGTGCGCCACCATCCACGCCCAAGTTTGTTATGAAGTTGAATTTGGGCGGCAATGAATAAACCAAGTCCGACAATGGATTTACCGATGAGATAAGCGATCAGAACAGTAGTAATGCCACCATTGAAGAAAAACGCGCCCGCGATGATGAGCGTGGTGATAATGGCTTGAATTAAGTTGATCGTGCCCTGTAATTTGATGCGGTCTGTAATTTGCAGGATGCCCATGGAGGTTTCAGTGTTGAAATTTACCAGCAGGTTGATCGCAAAGAAAGTGAACATCCAAGCAATATCGGGGGTCTTGGCGAGATAGGTTTCCGCCAGATGCGCCGTGAAGATGACGATCAGAAAAGCGACCAGTGAGACGATCCCTTCAGTGAGTCCCGCACCTTTCAGCAAGGCAGAGGCTTTTTCCTTTTCGCCTTTGTTGAGATATTCCCCGCCGTAGCGCACCACCAACTCGCTCATGCGAAACGAGAAAATACTATTGACCGTTGAAGCGAACGCCATCACCACACCAATAAGACCGAATCCAGCAGGCCCGAGCAGGCGCGTCGCCATGATGCCTTGCAGGATGCTTAGTCCCAGTGCGATGGTGTTGTTGCTGAACAAGGATCCGCTGGAGCGCATCACTTTTGTAAAGAGGGGATCGTTCTTGAATTTCGAGAGAAGGGACATTGGAGCTATTGTACACAAGAAACAAAAACCGCAGAGAGGCGGAGAACACTGAGAAAAACTCTGCGAACTCCGCGCCTCTGCGGTGGTTGATGATCTGAAAAATTTACGGCGTCAGAACTTCCTTTGCCCATTCACGTTCGGCGTTATACCAGTTGATCAGATTGCCAAGTCCCTCACGCAAATTGACCTGCGGATTCCAGCCGAGCAGGTCGCGCGCCTTGCTGACATTCGCTTGATTCGTGAACATATCTGCCAGGTTGGGCGGACCATATTGCACGTTCGCTTTTTTCCCTGTCAGGTCTTCCACGATTCCCACCAGTTGGTTGATGCTGATGACCTCATGCCCGCCGAGGTTGATGATCTCATAGCCAAGCGGTTTCAACGCCGCGATCGTCCCGCGCACGATGTCATCCACGTAAGTGAATCCGCGCGATTGATTCCCATCGCCGTTGATACGCACAGGCTGACCTTCGATGATCCATTGCACAAAGCGGAACATGGCAAGGTCAGGGCGGCCCGCAGGTCCATACACCGTGAAATAGCGGATGACGGTCGCATCGATGTCATAGAGATGATGATACGAGTGGAGCAGCGCCTCTGCTCCCTTTTTGCTGGCTGCATACGGCTGCATCGGTTCACTGCTGGAAGCAGTTTCGGGCGTCGGGTAGGGCGGATTCTCGCCATAGATGCTGGATGTCGAAGCGAGGATGAATTTCTTGCATCCATACTGACGGCAAACTTCGAGCATGTTCAGTGTGCCAAGCACATTGGATTCAACAAAGACCCATGGATTCTCCACACTAAAACGCACCCCTGCCCGCGCCGCCAAATGGATCACACCATCGAGTTTGTCATCCTTGAACAGTTCGATACAAGACTTCTCTGAAATATCACGCCTGTGGAATTTGAACCCCTGCAACGCCTGAAGTTTCTTCAGACGGTATTCCTTCATACGCGGGTCATACGCATCGTTGACATTGTCAATGCCGACGACGGTATGTCCCTGCTCGAGCAGCATTGTCGAAGTCCGCGCACCGATGAAACCCGCCGCGCCTGTTACCAGATAATGTCCCATAACTGTCTCCTTTTCATGTCATTGCGAGGGCAACGCACTTCTGCCCGAAGCAATCTCCAACATCGCAGAAGATTGCTTCGCTATCGCTCGCAATGACGTCTATAATCGTTCCACCTTCTCGCTATTCTTCCCAAGCTTCCCTGTCGCATTGCGCGAGTCAAAGACGAATTTTGCCGCCTCTATAATGGACTTGTAATCATACTGGCTGTGATTCGTGACGATCACCACCGCATCCGCTGCTTTCACGGACTTCATCACATCCGTCACGCTATCCATTTGCCAGCCGTCCGTTTCATGGTGGATGTGCGGAATATATGGGTCGTGATATTCCACATCCGCACCTTTCTTTTGCAGCAGTCCGATCACGTCTAATGCAGGCGATTCGCGCACATCGTCAATATCAGGCTTGTACGCCACGCCAAGCACCAAGACCTTCGAGCCTTTCAATAACAAGCCGCGGTCATTCATGCCTTCCAACACGCGGCTGACGACATAGCGCGGCATATTGGTATTGATCTCGGAAGCCAGCTCGATAAAACGAGCATTGTAATTGAACGATTTCATCTTCCACGAAAGATACAGCGGGTCGATCGGAATGCAGTGACCACCCAAGCCCGGTCCCGGTGTGAACTTCATAAATCCAAACGGCTTGGTGGCAGCGGCATCGATCACCTCCCACACATCCACGCCGAGGCGCTCGCACATGATCGCCAGTTCATTGACCAGACCGATATTGATCATGCGGAAGGTATTCTCCAGCAGTTTCGACATCTCCGCCGCTTCCGCCGTCGAGACATGATGCACGATCTTGATCGCGCCTTCATACCAGACCGTTGCCACCTCGCCGCAGGCTTCGGTAATGCCGCCCACCACCTTGGGGGTGTTGATGGTCGTGAAATCCTCGCGTCCAGGGTCCACACGTTCAGGAGAAAAGGCAAGGAACCAATCCTCACCCACTGTCAGGTTATGCTCAACTCCCAGTTTCGGCAGGAGCAGCTCGCGCGTCGTACCCGGATACGTCGTAGATTCCAACACCACCACCATACCTTCGTGCATGTACTTCGCCAGTTCCTCCGTCGCCGAGATGATGAACGACATATCGGGGTCACCCGTCTGGCGCAGCGGTGTCGGCACACAAATGCTGACCGCATCCATATCCTTCAACACAGAGAAATCCGTTGTGGCGGTGAACCTGCCATCTTTGATGAGTTTCGCCACCGCCTCGGTTTTCACATCAGGGATATACGACTTCCCCTCAGCCAGCGCATCGATCTTACGTTGATCAGGGTCCACACCAGTGACATGGAACCCCGCCTCGCCAAACACCACCGCCAGCGGCAGCCCGACATAACCCAAGCCCAAAATAGCAACTTTGGCATTCTTATCTTTCAATTCCTTGATCAGGGTATCTTTTGTTGACATGGTTTCCTTTGTTTTTAATGTCATTGCGAGGGTGCATTTGCTCTTCGCCCGAAGCAATCTAATAGTTATGGGATTGCCTCGCCCTACGGGCTCGCAATGACAGGGTTAAAACATACTCAATTGTTGCGGCTTCTCCGGTTTCGGCGGAAGCGGCTTTCGTTCCACGATCTTTCTGCCAAGCGCCTTGCGCGCTTCGTTCAATTGATCTGGCAGGTTCGCAAAGTCCGCCAGAATGGACGGTTTCAACGCAGGCTGATGCAGCGCCGCCGCAGGGTGGAACATCGGAATAACGAACCGCTCCCCAACCTTGCGCATCTGTCCATGCACCTCGGTGATCTTCACCCCGGGCACGAACTTGCCCATCGAAACCCGTCCCAGCATCACAATGATACTCGGTTTGATCGCTTGAATCTGCGCTTCCAAGTAATCATCACAGGCCGCCAATTCCTCCGCCTGCGGATCACGGTTGCCCGGCGGGCGGCACTTGACCACATTGGCAATGAATACATCCGCGCGGGTGACGCCTGCCTGCTCCAGCAACTGATCTAAAAACTTACCCGATGCCCCCACGAACGGACGTCCCTGCTCGCCTTCATGAAAGCCCGGTCCCTCGCCAATGAACATGATCTCCGCATTTGCAGGGCCCTCCCCCGGCACTGCCTTGTTGCGCGACTCGTGCAAAGCACACTTTGTGCAAACCGAAACTTCCTTGGCAATGCGGGCAAGCGTCTCTTCAGCGGACATTTATCCTCCGGGCAGGCGGTCAAAATCGTTCAGCGTCATCAAAATCGCGTCTTCCGCATTATCCTTGTAATATTCCTTGCGCCGGCCGTCTTCTTCAAAACCAAACTCGCGATACATTTTCTGCGCAACTTCGTTACTGGCACGCACTTCCAAAAACGACCGCACCACACCTTCCGCTTGTGCGGCTCGTAAGGCGTGCAGTAATAATTTCTTTCCGATCCCCTGCCCGCGAAAATCAGGGTGGGTTGCGATCGTGGCAACATGCAATTCATCGATGATCAGCCAGCCGACCATCATCGCCACCACACGCTCATCCACTTCCGCGACCCAACTGCGGGATGTTTCATTATCCGTCAACTCAAACTGGAATGAACGCTCGGGCCAGGGCAGCGAAAAAGAGACCTGGTCAATTGCGACCACTGCCTTCAGATCATCCAATGTCATTTTGCGGATGACAAGATTCATTCAATCGGCGTCCCTGCCACATGCAAATAGATCGGGGCAAGCGCCGCCGCATCGTCCACATCATCCGCCTGCCAGCGCGCCCATGCCAACTCCGCCAGAAGAGACGGACGCCGCACACAAAACGCAGGCGAAGCCAGCGTGATTTTCTTCTTCTTTGAAATCTTCTTACGATCTTCGGAATTTAACTCGCCTGCGATGATCGTTGGATTCTCGATACCCTCGATCAACTCATCCACCGTCCCGCTTCTTACTTCACCTTCAGCCTGCCAGCCCGTCCCCGAGCTTTGATACACGCTGTAAGCGATGCGCTTGCGCCCTGCCTGCAACACCGCAATTAGCGGATGTTTCGACTCAGGCTGTGCCGCTGCGATGATATTCAACGTGGGAATTCCGATGAGCGGCAGATTGCGCGCCAGCGCAATGCCCTTCACCAATGACAACCCGACTCGCAAACTCGTGAATGAGCCTGGACCAATCGACACTGCCACAGCGCTGACCATGTCCATCGTCCCGCCGCAACGAGTCACAAGTCCAGAAAGAGCCGAGGCAAGTTCCGTCGTGTGGTGCTGACGAGTCGTCCACGTCATCTCTCCGAGCACTTGTTCCCCATCATACAGCGCCAGCCCAACCTGCGCCGTGGAGGTGTCCACTGCAATGAGCATTACTGCCCTCCAAACAAGGATTGGCGCACGCCATCCAATAATTCATCGTAGCGTTCACCGCGCGCATGAAATTTCATCTGGCGGTGTTCATCGGAAATGTGTTCGAGTTCGATCCACAAATGTTCGTTGGGAATGAGGCCATCCAGCCGCTCGGGCCACTCGATGATGAGTGCACCTTCTTCGAGCATCGCATCAAGGTCAAGCTCCTCTGCTTCAGGAACAGATTCGAGGCGGTAGGCATCAAGATGAAACAACAGGCTGCCATCTGCCCGGCGATATTGATTGACCAAAATAAACGTAGGGCTTGAAACCGAATCGAGCGAACCCCACCCCTGCGCAAGCCCTTGCGTGAACGTGGTTTTGCCCGCGCCAAGGTCGCCCTGCAAACAAAGAATATCCCCCGCCCGCAACGCCCCGCCAAGACGCATCCCAATGCGCCGCGTTTGCTCGGGGCTGCGGCTGAAAAATTCCAACATGTGTTCGTCTAAAATTGCCATCGGGGCAGAATTATACCCCCCACAAGAACAACATAATCCGCAGATTTGGCAGGGGAGTGTCCAATATCCAAGATATTCTATGTCATTGCGAGCCCGATAGGGCGAAGCAATCCCCAAATTTACGAGAAGATTGCTTCGTCGGGCTCCGCCCTCCTCGCAAAGACATGAAGTCTTGATTTCGATGTTAGACACTCCCTTTGGCAGATTATGCAGAAAATAAAAGTAAATCTGCTAAATCTGTGTCATCTGCGGATCATGATCTGTGGATCACTAGCTTTTCTCTTTTGACCCGCCCGGCAGCATACCTGTGATCTTTTTGCCGATCCGCCCGGGGATATGCTCAATATCCTTTGGCATGAATCTGTCGAAAAATTTCCCGCGCCAATTTTGCAGGATGGCTTCCATATACAGCTTCTCCAACGCCTTTACCTGCGCTTCGATGGAATATTTTTCGCTCAATTTCGCTGAATGTTTACCGAAGCGTTCCACTTTTTCTCGGTCTGCGAGTAGATCAGAAACTGTATCTGCAAACACGTTTACATCCAGTTTCACCATGTAGCCGTTCTGGTCATTCTCGATCATGCCCTCAAAGGCTTCATCTTCCACGGCAACCATCGGCAACCCTGAAGCAATTGCCTCGATCACCGAAATGGGGTGCACTTCGGTAGTCGAAGCGGATAGGAACAGCGTCGCATCGTGAAACACATCAGGCAGGTCGGCGCGGTTGACCATCCCCAAAAAGTGAATGCGCTCTTTCACCCTCGTCGCCGCCACTTTTTCTTCCAACCCGTTGCGCGCACTTCCATCCCCTGCAAAGACCAGCTGCGCATTCGGGTGCCGCTCTGAGATTTTGACGAACGCATCCACAATGAAATCGAGACGTTTCTCCGGGTCCATGCGCCCCACCGTCAGGAGGATCGGCGCCTCAGGGCCTACCCCCAGCCTGTTTCGCAGACTGCCGGGATTCTTTGCCCTTTGGAACATGCTCAAGTCAATGCCATTCGGAATGGTATGAATCGGCCGCGTAACTTTTTGTTCCAGCAACAGACGATGAAACTTGGGCGAAGGCACAACGATCTGATCGCCCATATTCGTGGATGTGGCGCTGAACCAACCCGCCGCTCGTTTCATCAAACTCGTCCCGCCGATGAATTTGACGTAGTGTGTGTAATCCGTAATGGAGGTGTGATAGGTATAGATCAACGGCAAATTCTTCGTGGACGCCGTGAAATATGCCAGCAACCCCACACTGAGCGGACTGTGCGCATGCAGTACGTCAAAATGCTTGCGGGTCAGCGACCATGTGCTGCGCGGCGTACCCAACACTGCCACATAAATAGGCGGATTGTTCAAATATTTCAAGGAAGGCAGGCGCATAATATTCGGCTGGTCATCTTTGTACCCGGGGAATTTTGGCGCAAAGATGGTCACCTGATGTCCGCGTTTCTTCAATCCCTCCGAGATCATTTGCAGGGACACGGACACGCCATTCACTTGCGGCGCGTAGGTATCAGTAAACAAACCGATACGCAGTGAACCAACGGGGATTTCCTGTTCCATGTGCTGTGATTCCATGAATTCTCCTTGAATAATTTCAACGGGGCGTTTTTGATGCAGAATGTACAAAAGGTTATACGCTTTCAGGGTCGGTTGGTTTTTCACGTCCCTGCTGCGTCAAGTTGACTTTCATCCGTTTTGCCAGCTCACGGCGCGTGAGCATGACCCGATGCTGACACCCCAGACATTCCAATCCAATATCCGCGCCGAGGCGCACAACTTTCCACTCGTATGATCCGCATGGATGCGGCTTGCGCAGCCGCAGGAGATCATTCATCTGCAAATCAGGAAGCATAAAAAGATTATACCGCTACGCTGAAACACACATGCGTTAAGCGTTTGTAAACAAATTTGACCGTACTGGAGTATTCATTGGGAAATAGTTCCCATCTATCATGAGAAGACTTTCCTTGAAGGAAATCCTATTCCGAACATAATAGAAAGCGTAGAAGCGAAACGGAGACAGGTATGAACAAGGATTTCACGGTCAAATTTTGGGGTGTGCGCGGAAGTTACCCAACGCCCGGTCCCAGCACCATTCAATATGGCGGCAATACGGCTTGCGTTGAGGTCAACGCAGGCGGGCGGGTCATCATCCTTGATGCGGGTACGGGCATCATTCCATTGGGGCATGAATTGGTGAAGACCAAACGCGCCAGTGAAATTCTGCTGCTGTTCAGTCACCTGCATCACGATCACACGCAGGGTTTTCCGTTCTTTGTGCCTGCTTACATCCCAGGCACAAAACTGCACATCTTTGGCCCGGGCGGCACTTCAGAAACGGTGAAACATGTGCTCGAACATAATCAATCGGCTAAAACATTTCCCGTCAGTTTGCGCGAAATGTCTTCGGTGAAGAACATTCAATCGGTGCGTGAGTCACAGGTGATCGTTTGGGGCGAGGATGGTGTCTGGGTCGGCGAATCAGGTTCAAGGTCCGGTGCAGAGGCGGTGGTCATCCGCATTCATAAATCGCACGCCCATCCCGGCGGCGTTTATCACTATCGCATCACATATCAAGGCAAGTCTGTTGTGTACGCCACCGACACAGAAGGCTATATCGGCATCGACCGCAGGCTGGTGAATTTTGCACGCGATGCAGATGTACTCATTCATGATGCACAATATTCGGAAGACCACTATCTCGGACGTCTTGCTGGATTTCCTTCCACGCAGGGATATGGACACTCGACGGCAGCGATGGCTTCGCAAGTAGCCGCCTCAGCCGAAACGGGACAGTTGATTCTGTTTCATCATGATCCCTCCTACGCTGACGATTGGGTGGCGGCGCAGGAAACGAGCGCGAAACTTATCTTCCCCGATTCACATGCGGCGCGTGAAGGAACAGAGATTTCTTTACTCCCATCTCCAGTTCTTGGAAGAGAGGCAACTGTAAGGGAAAGGGTAAAATATGTTACGCATGAATGAACTCAAGAAAGACGACACACGCAACCTGCTTTCGGACATCAAGCTGTTCAAGGGACTGACGCCCGCACAATTAGATTGGGTGGCGCAGCGCGCGCATCGGCGCGTGTTCCCTGCGGACAGGAATGTAATGCTCATCGAACAGCCCGGTGAAGCAGTGTATATGATCCTGCATGGGTCGGTGAAGGTGTACACCGAGCAGGGCGGACGCGACGCGATCCTGTCCATTTTAGGGAGCGGCGATCTGATTGGCGAGATGAGTTTGATCGACAGCGTGGGGCGCTCTGCCAGCGTGTTGACACTCGAAGATTCGCTCATGCTTTGGATGGACAAGACCACCTTCTATTACATGCTCGATAACTTCCCGCCGATCGCGCGGAATTTGGTGAAAATCCTTTCGGCACGGGTGCGGCTCTCCGACCAGATGATCCAGTCGCTTGCCACGCTCGATGTTAACGGACGGGTGGCACGTCAACTGCTGGCATTTGCGGAGCGATATGGTCATGAAGTGGATGGCGGATTGAAGATCCGCATTGCGTTGACGCAAAGTGACATTGCCGACCTTGTGGGTGCATCACGCAAGCGCGTCAACCAGACGATGGTGTTGTTCAAGGAACAGGGGTTCGCCAGCACCGATTCGGATGGACGAATTGTGATATTGGACAAGGCAGGGCTGGCAAAGTTCTGCGATTAGTCTCATAGTCGAATAGTCTCCCATAGTCAAACAGCCGTGGAGTTGCAATCTCTGCGGCTGTTTTTTTTGACCAACAGA
>VGOX01000019.1 GCA_016875755.1 Chloroflexota bacterium | reverse complement strand
CCAAGTTTTGGCTATTAATGAACGGCTTCTTGCAGAGGACTCACTATCTATTCACCAACTCCACCAGCAAGTCGGGGGTCAGCAGCCAATCCATTGTAGCACGATGGGCATGGTGCAAGTCATCGGCGGCGAGGCGGCAAACGCCGCCCTTTTTGAATGTCATCTCCACCGCAGATGAGCCGCCCGTCACAAGCAAGCCCGCCAAACTGGAGAGGAACGGCTCATGTCCCACAATTGCAAGACTATCCACCGCATATTTTTCGTTGATCTCAGCGATGAACAACTCCGCATCACCCATCGGGGTGAGTTGGTCGCTGACCATCACTTTTTTCTTCATCTTGAAAACGTCTGCCAGGATCTCCGCTGTTTGCTGTGCGCGGACGTACGGACTGGTCAGAATCACATCAAACTCGACGCCCAATGTGCGCAATCCCTTGGCGATCAAGTGCATCTTCTTCGCACCTTTCTCGGTCAATGCGCGCTGGCTGTCTTCGCCCGAGGCAGCTTCTTCTTCGGCAATGGCATGGCGGATCAGGTATAGATTCATAATAACGACTCCCAGGGGAAAGGTTGATTCGGCGCGTTACGCCAAAAGGTGAACACTTCACCTTTATCTTCTACGAAATTAAACACTGCCGTCCGCAGGCGAGAGGCATAATGGTCAGAGACAGGCTGCACCGCAGGGTTTGAGGCGTCGAGCACGTCCGATACCGATTGCAGTGCCACATCCAGATCCTGAATTTCGCCGAGCATGGATTGATAATCATGCATCCGTTTGAAATTGGATTCGGGGAAGTTCTCCAAAATGGGGTGAACGATCTCAAACGTGTAACGGAATTTTTTGAACGCAACGCGCAGGCGGTGAATGCTGGGAATATTTTCCGTATCCATCGCAGCGTAGGTATGCAGGGCATGGGAAAAACGCTCATCGGCGGCGGCAAGCATGGCATCTTGCAATGACTCTTCGGCGAGGGCAACGAGCATACCGCGTACGTTTTCGATGCGCTTTTTCAATCCATCCACATCCCGCGTCTCGATTGCCTTGCGAGTTTGGCGCAACAGTTTCTTTTCTTTTTTCTTCAAAGCTGTCTGAAACGCCTGCAAAGCGGGGAGTTCCTGAACAAATTCGGAGACATCTACCAGCAGAACCTGCGTATCGCGCAGTTCGTCCAGATCATCGAGTTGGTCTTTCAACATGCGGCGAATTTTCTGAACGCGCTTGTGATGTAAAATGGAGCGCAGCAGATCGAATAACGCCAACAGGTGGCGGGTTGCCACGCGCAGGTCATGCACGGCTTCTTCAGAGAATTCCTTGCGGCAGGTTTTGCGTTCAGCGCGGAATTTTCTCCAACGCACATCCAATGCTTCGATCAATAATGTTTTTGCTTCCATTATTTTTCGATCTCAAGTTTCATGCCGAACACATCCTGAAATAGGGCGCGGCGTTTTTCAAGCGCCCAAATCTCAAGGCTGAGCGTCCCCTCCCCTTCCAGCGACAGAATCCATTTGTTCTTTTTCGAGCGGATGTGAACACCCTTCACGCGCCGCGTATGGCTGACGTCCATCGCATCTGCAATGCGCAGCAAGGCAGAGAGTTTGATGACTGTGGAGCGGTCTTTGGGAGGCAGGGCGCGGAAGTTCTCATCTTGAACCGTCGGCAGGACTTTGCGGTGATACCGCGCCACATTCGAAACGATCTCCTGCTCACGCTTCGTCAAGCCGATCAGCGGGTTGGCTTGCATGATGTAGTGGGTATGTTTGTCATGATCCACCGTGCTGATGAAATGCCCAATATCATGCAACAGGGATGCAACCTCCAACAACAATCGGTTTTCAGGCTCCAGACCATGCAGTGGCGTGGTCTGGTCGAAAAGCTGCGCCGCCCAATATGCCACCAGATTGGCATGGTCGGCATCGAACTGATATTTCTCCCCCAGCCGCATGGCAGATGTCCACACCTGTTCGCGGGGCGAGACGCGCTTATTTCCAAGCTGCTGCGCCAAGTCGAAGAGGATGCCATCTTTCAATCCAACATTGGGGATGCGGATTTCAGGAACCCGCGCTTCTTTGGCGATCATCCGCAACACGATGGAAGCAGGCAGGATGACATCAGCGCGGTCAGGCTTCAACTTGAATTTGCGCATCCGCTCTTCGACGGTGAGATTGCTCATTGCTTCGGTGAGTTTGGTCAGCTCTTCGAGCGTGATCGCCTGTGCGCTTTCGAGTTTGAAGAGTCTTTTGCGCAACACGCCCATCTCTTCGATATTGCCGCCCGTACCGATGCACAAGTCCATCTTTTTATCCCTCACTTCGCGTTTGATGCGCCGCTTTGCCGCCTCGGCATACTCGCGCACCAGATCATCGAAGGGCAGGTCAGCGGACGCCTTGCGCATTTTCTCCAACATGCGCACTGTGCCCATGTTGTAACTTTCCGTTGAAAGGATATTGCCATTCTGGGAGAGGGTTACTTCCACACTACCCCCGCCGATATCGATCAGCATGGCATGTTTATTCTTGAGATTCACCGCCTGCGCTACCGCAAGATGAATCAGCCGTGCCTCTTCCTCCCCGCTGATGATCTCGATCTCGATTCCCGTCATACGTGCGATGCGGTCACAGAGCATGTCGCTGTTCGCCGCTTCACGCATGGCACTTGTTGCCACCGCACGGATGCGTTCCACGCCATAGTTCTCAGCTACTTTTTGAAAACGGGTAAAGGCATCCACTGCCAGCAGGGCGGTCTCCTCCCGAATTTGCCCGTGGGAAAACGCATCCTGCCCTAAACGGACAGGCATTCGAATGTTCTCGATCGGCTCCAGCTTGTCGTCATAGATCACACGTCCCACAATCAAGCGGATGGCATTCGAACCAACGTCAATTGCAGCAATGGTCTGCATAGGTATCCTTTCGATGATTATACAGGGAGTCGCAATTCATTGCTGCTCCGGCGATGTTAACGATAGGTAAATGATGAAATGCTTAAACAGCCACTAACCGCATGTTGGCTTAATATTAACTGCAGCTTGCTACACTGCCTGTATTCATGGAGCTGCCAAAATGAAAAAAATCCTGTTTATTTGCGGGTCGTTAAATCAGACCACCCAAATGCACCAGATTGCCAGACAATTATTGAATGATGCCGAGTGTTTCTTTACACCATATTACGCTGATGGGATCGAAAATCTTGCAGCCCGCATGGGATGGCTTGATTTCACTGTCCTTGGCGGAAGGCATTGGCACGAAACAGACCGCTATCTTGCACAGAATAATCTCAAGGTAGATCTGCGCGGGGAAAGCAATGAGTATGATCTTGTTGTCACATGTAGCGACTTGATCATACAAAAGAATATCCACAAAAAACGAATCGTCCTTGTACAGGAAGGCATCACAGAACCAGAAGGTGCAGCCTACAAATTGGTACGATGGCTAAAACTGCCCCGCTACCTGGCAAACACCGCGACAAACGGTCAATCGAATGCCTATGAAATCTTCTGCGTTGCTTCAGAAGGGTATGCAGAACTTTTCATCCGCAAAGGCATCAAGGCAGAAAAAATTGCAGTAACCGGCATCCCCAACTTCGATAACATGGAATCGTACCGTAAAAATGATTTTCCCTACTATGGTCATGTTTTGGTGGCAACCACTCCATTTCGCGAAACATTTCGCCCAGACAATCGGGTCGCCTTCATCAAACGTTGTGTGCAGATTGCAGGCAACCGCAAACTGATCTTCAAATTACATCCAATAGAAAGTGTCCCCTGCGCCATTCGAGAAATCAGCCGCCATGCTCCGAACGCAATAGTTCTGACCCATGGCAATGTATCACACAAGATCGCCAATGCAGAGATTGTGATCACGCAGCAATCCACATCCACGTTCGTTGCTGTAGCGCTGGGGAAAGAAGTTTACACCAACCTCAATATCATCAAACTTAAACAATTAATGCCCCTTCAAAACAACGGCTCCTCTGCTGCGAATATTTCCCGCTTGTGTCTGCGCCTGTTACATATACCGCTATCACAGCCAATTCCGCGCGGTGAGGTGAGAGCACAACAAATCTGAATTGCCCAGACCTTTACCAGTTGTTAACCAACTCTTAAGTGGTTCATAAATAACAGGTTGTATCATAAGGGTATGGAAACATTCGTTGCATTCTTAACCATCTCCCTGCTGACCGTCTTTTTACTGGACGCCTCTCGCAAACGCCGCGAGCATTTGCAGAAGCAAAGCCGCGCGTAGTTTCTTATTTCATCTTCTCCTCCTTCCTCGACCACCCGACCAACGGCGGGTGGAATCGTTAACAAAACCCACACGATAATTTCAAATATCCTTAACAGCCGGCTGATACACTGCCGACATCAATTTGAAATTTTCCGCCATCCATGCGGTCTAACCAGAAAGAAACGGAGCACACAATGGGACTCGCAGACCTACACATTCACACCATTTACAGTTACGACGGAACCGCCACCGTCGCTGCGGTTTTACGCCGCGCCAAAGAGATCGGGCTGGACGTGATCGCCATCACCGACCATGACGAAATTGCAGGCGCACAGGAAGCAATGACACTCGCCTCACACTACGGGATAGAGGTCATCCCCGGATGCGAGATCACCACCGCTGAGGGCGACCTGCTCGCCTATTACATCAAGGAAAAGATCAAGCCTGGGCTTTCGCTTGTTGAAACCCTCTTGCGCGTGCGTGACCAGGGCGGTGTGGCGATTGCAGCCCACCCCATGGCAGGCGGCATGGGGATGAAAAGCCTCAAGCCATATTCCATTTTAAAAGCATTGAAACACAAAAGCATCCGCAAAACACTGATCGGCATTGAAGCCTACAATGGGACATCCATCGATCGCATGAGCAACCGCTACGCACAACTCTTTGCGAACGGAATCAAACTCGCCCACACAGGCAACAGCGACGCGCATGTCATCGACACCATCGGCTTCGGTGCAACCGAATTCGACGGCTCCACCGCCGCCGACCTGATGAAATCCCTGCTTGCACGCACCACCCGCGTCCGCAAAATGAACGAGTGGAGCGCCTTTCGCGTGATCAGCAGTTGGGGCTTGCGCTATATCGAAAGCTCCTTTGCCCGTTTCTCTCTGGCGCGACCCTGATATGCCCGTTAGAATTGGGGAAATTTATGGAGGTAAAACCAATGACCAAACGAATTCTCGTCACCAATGATGACGGCGTCCTCTCCCCCGGTTTGCTGGCACTCGCTCAGGAAATGCGCAAACTGGGCGATGTGACCATCATGGCACCCGACCGTAACTGGTCTGGCGGCGGACACGTCAAAACATTAGACCGCGCCCTGCGCGTGCGCGAGTTCCGTCTCGAAGACGGTTCACAAGCCTTCGCCAGCGATGGCGCACCCTCCGACTGCGTGGCGCTCGCCACCCTCGGCTACTTCAAAGAAAAATTCGACATTGTGGTCTCAGGCATCAACTTCGGCGCGAACCTCGGGCATGACGTGACCTACTCCGGCACCGTCACCGCCGCCATGGAAGCCGTGATCGCAGGTATTCCTGGCGTGGCAGTTTCACTTGAAATCCCTGAAGGTCATGGCAATGCCACCGACTTCAGCGCCTCGACCTACGCCGCCCGTGTTGCCGTCGAAAACGTCATCGCCCACGGATTGCCCGAAGACACCCTGCTCAACGTCAATATTCCGTTCTTGAAAAAGGAAGAGATCAAAGGCTTCCGCGTCACCCGCCAGGGATTGCGCGTCTATCACAGCCGCCTCGATGAACGCGTCGATCCGCGCAACCGCCCCTATTATTGGATCGGCGGCGATGCCCCCACCGGCGTCCCCGAAGCGGGCACCGATGTCGGCGCGCTGGCAGAAGGCTTCATCTCCATCTCGCCCCTGCAACTCGACCTCACCGCCTACCGCGCGCTCTCCGATGTCAGCACGTGGGAATGGAAATAAAACGATCCCGAAGGGGTGACATAGTTTTGAAAATCTATGCCATCCATTCGGGATTTTTATATCAACCGACATTCTATAATCTTTGCACCCCTTCGGGGTTATACACTGGCTTTTAGAACTCGACTCTTTTGCAACGGCTGGATCTGATACGCTCCACAACAAGCGGGAATTAACAACGTATCAAACTTATTAAAGACAAACGCCTCACCCTCCGCCGACACTTGCACCTGCCCCTCGATCACGGTCAACCCGTGAAAGGATTCTCCCCCCGTCTCCAAACGGACGGTTTTCTCTTCCATCAGAATCTCATCCAAATTAAAGTACTGGCATTGAGTCAATGTTTGCCTATCGCCATCGTTCATTTCGGGAGAATTAACCACCAAGGCCATCGCATTCGGGTTCGAGACTGCCACCGCCTTATCAATGTGCAATTTACGCGTTTCCGTTTCAGGGCGTCCCCAATCGTAGACGCGGTAGGTAATATCTGAGGTTTGCTGGATTTCATAGATGAGCAAGCCCGGTCCCAGTGCGTGGACTGTGCCCGGGTTGATGAATAAGGTGTCGCCTGCCTTCACTTGCACAGTTTCAACCAGATCCAACACAACTTCGCTCTTGCTGCGAATGGCGGATGTCAACGCTTCGGCGGTGATGTTCGGCTTGACACCTGCAATTAGTTTTGCTTCCGCTTCGGCTTCGAGCACATGCCAGGCTTCGGTCTTGCCGAAGAAGCCTACCCCTTCCAATTTCTGCGCCTGTTCATCGTTCGGGTGGACTTGCAACGACAGCCATTGAGCGCAATCGAGCATCTTTACCAACACGGGAAAGCGGTTTCCGGTCTGCGCGACAGCGCGGACACCGAGCAGGTCACTGCCAAATTCAGAGGAAAGGTCCGAGAGGCTGCGCCCGGCATACGGTCCAGAAGTGATGCGATTGCCTGCGTAGATGATCCATGCCTCGGCGGTGGGAACGATCTGCGGACGGAGTCGCGATCCGCCCCACACATAGTCACGATATTCGGGAGCAAGGGTAAAGGGGGATTTGTTCATGGGGCAATTGTAACGGATTTTGACGATGGACAATTGACCATAGACCATTGAAGAGATCATCTTTTCCATCGTCCGTCGTCCATGGTCACTCTTAACAAGATGTTAACCAATCCTTCCATTGACCTTAAGAGGGGGTTGATACCATCACCAGCGTATAAAATTACAAAGGAGAAATTAGAGAATGTCCAAAACTGTTCGTTTGTTTATTTTCATGCTCGTGGCGTTGAGCCTTGTGCTTGCTGCCTGCGGTGCGCCTGCTGCGGAAACCGTCGCGCCCGCTGAAACGGAAGCCCCCAGCACTGATGCTACCGAAGCACCCGCCGCTACCGAAGAGGCGGTTGAAGAACTGCCCATCATGCTCCCTGAACTCGTGGAGCCTGCTGGCGTGGAAGGTGACATCATCACGGCTGGTTCTTCCACCGTGTTCCCCGTCTCTGAACGTATGGCGGAACTCTTCCAACAGGAAGGTTACGAAGGCAATATCACTGTCGATAGCATCGGCACTGGCGCTGGTTTCGAACGCTTCTGCGTTGCTGGCGAATCCGATATCTCCAACGCTTCCCGCCCGATCAAATCCAGCGAGAAGGAAGCCTGCCAATCCATCGGCCGCGAACCGCTTGAGTTCCGCGTCGGTACTGACGCCCTCGCTATAGTCGTCTCCTCACAGAACGATTTCGCCACCTCCATCTCCCTTGAGAACCTCGCCAAGATCTTCTCTGGCGAAATCAAGACTTGGAATGAACTCGATGCCTCCTATCCTGCCGAAGCCATCAAGGTCTACTCCCCCGGCTCCGACAGCGGCACCTTCGATTATTTTATCGAAGCTGTCTTAGCGCCCGCCTTTGACAAGGATGCCGATAAGGGTGAAGAAGCTTTGCTCGGTCTCGAAGGCGTGCAACTCTCCGAAGATGACAACGTCCTCGTGCAAGGTGTGGCGGGTGATCCCTATGCCATCGGCTACTTCGGCTACGCTTACTATATCGAGAACGCTGGCACCCTCAAGGCGCTGAACATCAACGATGTTGAGCCTTCTCAAGCCAACGTCGACAACGGCTCCTACCCGCTTGCCCGTCCGATCTTCATCTACTCCACTGCCGAGATCATGCAGGAAAAACCGCAGGTCGCTGCCTTCATTGGCTTCTACCTCGCCAACCTCGATGACAATATCGTCGATGTCGGTTACTTCCCCGCCCCCACCAATGCCATCTACTCCGCTTGGGGCGCATGGTACGCAGCAGCCCGCTAATATTGTAAACAATCCATCGGGCAGGCTTTCCATGTGGAAAGCCTGCCCAAACTCGTTTTTTCATAGAACGAAGGCAAGACAGAATCGGAAGAAACCTATGACGGAACAAACCAATCATCACCCCAGCCCTCCCCCAGCCTCCTTCCGTCCCAGTGACCTGAAACGGAAACTGCGGATCGGGGAAGGCGCCATAGAAACCCTCCTCTTTATTTTGGGTTTCCTGACCATATTTGTGACGGTCAGCATTGTGATCGTCCTGGGAGACCAGGCGCTCTTGTTTTTTAACGACCCGCAAGTCAGTTTTCGGGAATTCTTCATGACCACCCAGTGGCAGCCTGCCATTGGGCAATTTGGTATTTGGGCACTGGTCAGCGCTACTCTGACGACCAGCCTGATCGCAATGGCAGTCTCCCTGCCGTTGGGATTGAGCGCAGCGATCTATCTGAGTCAGTATGCCAGTCCGCGCGCGCGCTCGGTTCTCAAACCTATTTTGGAAATTCTGGCGGGCATCCCCACCGTTGTTTATGGGTTCTTTGCCCTGCTTTTTGTCACCCCCCTGCTGCGCGACCTTTTGGGCGCAGATAAACTCGGCGTATATAACATGCTCTCCGCAGGCATCGTGATGGGCATCATGATCCTGCCGTTGATTTCTTCGATGAGCGAAGATGCGTTGAGCGCCGTTCCCAACTCTCTGCGCGAAGCCGCATACGCAATGGGCGCCACCCCCTTTGAAGCCAGCATCCAGGTCATTTTGCCTGCCGCGCTTTCGGGCATTGGCGCGGCGATTATTGTGGGAATTTCCCGCGCCGTCGGCGAAACCATGATCGTAGCCGTTGCTTCGGGCGCAACTTCAAAATTCACCTTCAATCCGCTTGAAGCCGCAGAGACCATGACCGCCCACATCGCACGCATCAGCGGCGGCGACTTGTCCTATAACACCATTGACTACAACAGCCTGTTCGCCATCGCCCTGATGCTCTTTCTGGTGACCCTGGTACTCAACCTGATCAGCCAGTGGATCGTGTCCAAATTCCGCGAGCAATACGAGTAACCCCATGACGAAATTCACTTATCCCCAGGAACAAGACCTTCAACGCTTCGTCAATGCGCGTTATCGCACCGCATGGATCTGGCAGATCGTTTTCCTTTCCGCATTGTTACTCGCCATCTTGAGCCTATCTGCCTTGAGCCTTGATGTAGTGGATGGTGCGTTCGGCTACGTGGCATACGAATTCAAAAAAGACCCGTTGACCATCAGCCAGACTCCCATTGACGATCTGCAAAAAGAAGAACTGCTCACCATCCTTCAGACAAGCCTTTCCAAAGGCGCGTATGGAAAATTGGATAAAGAAAAGCCAATGGAAACACGCACCGCGGAAGACCTATACAGCCTCGTACTTGAACGCATCATCCAAGTCAAAACGCTTGAGACGTTCCCACTCTATGACTCACTCTTCCGTAAGGCAGAGATCGAAGCCTACGTACAGGAAACATATCCCGATGCGCGGCTGGAATTTCGCTCCTGGCTGACGCCTCGCTTCCTGACTTCACCCATGTCCAGCCGTGCGGAATTCGCCGGCGTGCGGACGGCTCTCTTCGGCTCGATGTGGCTGGTTACCATTGCCATAGCATTTGCCCTGCCTGTGGGTGTGGGTGCGGCGATCTATTTGCAGGAATACGCCCGCAAGAACTTCATCAACACCATCATCCAGATGAACATCAATAATCTGGCAGGTGTGCCCTCCATCGTGTATGGGATGCTCGGTCTGGCGATCTTCGTCCGTGCAATGGAAGCGTTCACCAGCGGCGCCATGTTCGGCATCACCGACACCAACGGACGCACCATCATGTCCGCGGGTTTGACGATGGGCATCCTCGTCCTGCCGCTGGTCATCATCAACGCGCAGGAAGCCATCAAAGCCGTACCCGACTCGATCCGTCAGGCGGCGTATGGCGTCGGCGCGACCAAATGGCAGACCGTGTGGAGTCACGTGCTCCCCAACGCCCTGCCAGGTATTCTGACAGGCAGCATCCTTGCCATGTCCCGCGCTGTCGGTGAGACGGCTCCGCTCATTATTGTGGGCGCATCCACCTTCATCAGCATCGACCCCAACGGACCGTTCAGCAAATTCACCGCACTCCCAATTCAAATTTACCAATGGACGGCGCGTCCACAGGGTGAATTCCATGCGATTGCAGCAGCGGCGATCATCGTCCTGCTCAGCCTGCTATTGACCTTAAATGCAACTGCTATTTTGCTGCGCAACCGTTTCCAACAGCGGTTCTAAGGAAAGAGAACAACCATGACACAACCTGAAACCATGCAATACGCCATCGAAACCAACGACCTGAGCATCTTCTACGGAAAATTCGAAGCAGTGAGAGATGTCAACTTAAAGATCGAAAAGCAGAAGATCACCGCCATCATCGGACCATCCGGATGCGGAAAATCCACGCTGTTACGCGCCTTCAATCGCATGAATGACTTCGTCCCCACCAGCCGCGTGGAAGGCGAAATTCTCATGCATGGCACAAACCTGTATAGCAAACAAATCGACCCCGTGGAAGTGCGCCGCCGCATCGGGATGGTCTTCCAAAAGCCGAACCCATTCCCCAAATCCATTTATGAAAACATTGCCTGGGGTGCGCGCATCAACGGCTTCAAAGGCGACATGGACGAACTTGTCGAACAGTCGCTGCGCGGCGCGGCACTGTGGGATGAAGTAAAGGACAAACTCAAGCAAAGCGCCTACGCCCTTTCAGGCGGGCAGCAACAACGTTTGTGCATCGCCCGCACCATCGCCATTCAACCTGAGATCATCCTCATGGATGAACCCGCCTCGGCGCTCGACCCCATCTCAACCCTGCGCATCGAAGAGTTGATGCAAGAGTTGAAGAAGAATTACACCATCCTCATCGTCACACACAACATGCAGCAAGCCGCCCGCGTCTCGGACTATACCGCCATGATGATGTTATATGAAGAGACCCGCTCCGGCACCGTCATCGAATACGACGAGACGAAGACCATCTTCACCCGCCCGAAAGACAAGCGCACCGAAGATTATGTAACAGGCAGGTTTGGATAGTATGTCATTGCGAAAAGCGCGCTCTTCCTGACAAAGCAACCTCCAACGAATAAGAAGGTTGTTTCGGGCAAAAAAACAAGAGCGCCCTCACAACGACATGACAAAGGAAACCATGAACAAGCCAAAAGTTTTATTCCTTTGCACAGGCAACTCGGCGCGCAGCCAAATGGCGGAGGGATTGCTCCGCTCGATGGCGGGCGATCAGTTCGAAGTTTTCAGCGCAGGCACCGAGCCAAAGGGCAGCATCCTGCCCGAGGTCCAAACCGTGATGCGGGAGGCTGGCATCGACATTTCGAGCCAGTATCCCAAATCCGTCACAGAATATCTTGGCAAAGCCATCTTCGCACATGTCATCACGGTGTGCGCCGACGCCGAGGAAAAATGTCCCGCCGTGTTTTTGAACATGGGCACGCATGACCACTGGCCCTTCGCTGACCCAGCCAAAGCGGATGAAGAGCACCGCCTCGACCTGACCCGCAGCGTGCTCGGCCAAATCGAGCAGCGTCTGCGCCTGTGGCTCGAATCAAAAGAATAGTACAATCAGAATAACAAGCCCTTGGAGAAGAGGTATTATGATCCGAAAAAATTTTGAAAACGACCTGCAACAGATCAAAGATGAGATCATTCTGTTGGGTTCCATGGTCGAACACGCCTTGATCAGTGCAGTGGATTCGTTGAAAAAACGCGATATAAAAGCCGCTCAAACCATCATCATTGAAGATAAGGCGATCAACAAAAAACGTTTCGATCTCGAAAATCAAATCATGGTATTGATCGCCACCCAGCAGCCGATGGCAAAAGACCTGCGCCTGCTGGCTTCCTGCATGGAGATCACCTCTGAATTGGAACGCATGGGCGATTACGCAAAAGGTATCGCCAACATCAACGTGCGCATGGGCGATGAAGCGCTGCTCAAACCTCTGATCGACATTCCCCGCATGGCGCAAAAAGGCGTGGATATGCTCCACCGCGCGCTGACCGCTTTTATACATGAAGACGCCGAAACCGCCAAGACCATCCCCATTGAAGACGATGAAGTGGATGCGCTCTACAACCAGATCTACCGTGAATTGATGGTCTTCATCATCGAAGACCCAAAGAACATCGAACGCGCCAACTGGCTGCTATGGGTGTCTCACAACATCGAGCGTTTCGCCGACCGCGTGACCAACATCTGCGAACGAACGGTCTTTATCGCCACGGGTTCGTTTGATGAGATCAAATCAAGCGACGATGAGTTTTGGAAGAGTCAGAATAAGTAATAAGTGACGATTAATAAGAAAAAAGGTGCGGGTGAGACTTTATCTCACCCGCACCTTTTTTCATGGTCAATGGTCTATCGTCCAAACTACCCCATTCTGCCTGTGATGTACGCTTCGGTAAGTTCCTCTTTAGGTGTTGTAAACATCTGGGTTGTGGGGGCAAATTCCACCAGTTCGCCGAGCCAGAACAAACCTGTGTGATCCGAAACGCGCGCGGCTTGCTGCATGTTATGTGTGACGATCACAATGGTGTAATCTTGTTTCAAATCCGCGATCAATTCCTCCACACGCAGGGTGGCGATGGGGTCAAGCGCCGAGGTGGATTCATCCATGAGGATAACCTCAGGTTGCACAGCGATCACACGGGCAATGCACAATCGCTGCTGCTGCCCCAACGACAAACTCAGTGCATCGGACTTAAGTTCATCCTTTACCTCGTCCCAAAGCGCTGCGGCCACCAGGCTTTTTTCCACCACTTCATCCATGTTCACATCCATACCCATCACACGCGGGCCAAATGCCACGTTATCGTAAATGGACTGCGGGAAGGGATTTGGTTTTTGGAAAACCATGCCCACCCGCTGACGCAGGTTGACCACGTCCATTTTTTCGGCGTGGATGTCTTCGCCTTTTAGCAGGATTTTCCCTTCGACACGCGTGCCTGCAATGGTATCGTTCATGCGGTTGAGACAGCGCAAGAAAGTGGACTTGCCGCAGCCGGAGGGACCGATCAGGGCGGTGACTTGTTTCTGCTGGATTTCAAGGTTGATATTGGAAAGAGCCTTCGATGCGCCGTAAAAAAAGTCCAGTTGCTGGACGGAGAATGCGGTGGTGGTTTCGGTCATGGTGTGATTTTATCAGAGAGTGAGAGACTCTTCAGGTGTGGCAAATGTCACTAGATAAAAATAAGGTTTGGGCGGGGAGCGAGGCGGTATAATCCAGCGCGATGAAACATATCCTAATTCTGTTCCTCCTGCTCTCCCTGTTTGTCACATCCTGCGCATCCAGTTCCGCAAGCGCAAGTTCCAACACCCCCACTACATACATCCAAAACAAAGGTTCAGACACGATCGTAAATCTCGCGCTGGCGTGGGCGGAGCGGTACCAAACACTGCGCCCGGATGTACGCATCTCTGTAACGGGCGGCGGGTCGGGTACAGGCATTGCGGCGCTGATCAACGGCACCGTGGACCTGGCGAGCGCTTCGCGTCAGATCAAAGCCGAGGAAGTTGAATCGGCGCGTGCCAAGGGGATCGAACCGCTGGAGCACATCATTGCGCGCGATGCGATCGCTGTAGTGGTGAATTCAGAAAACCGTGTGAAAGAATTAACCCTGCAACAGATCGCGGATATTTACAGCGGAAAGATCACCAACTGGAGCGAGGTCGGCGGGGAAGATCGACCGATCGTAAAGCTCTCACGCGAAACCAACTCAGGGACGCATGTTTATTTTCTTGAAACCGTGCTGCGGCTTGGCAACAGCGACGACAAAACACTGTTCTCAACCGACACGCTGCTGCTGCCCTCTTCGGAAGGCATCATTGCGGAAGTGCGCCAAAACCCGAATGCCATCGGATATGAC
>VGOX01000018.1 GCA_016875755.1 Chloroflexota bacterium | reverse complement strand
CACTTTGGGATGATCGTAGAAGGGGAAGGCTTCCTCCGCCCATTGGTCGTTGATGACGATGGCTCCCAGTGTGGGATAGGATTCAAACACTTCGACGAGTTCAAAACCGAGCGAGCCAGCATACATGCCGGGCTGCGCGTTGTAATAGCAGGAGATGATCTCTTCACCTTGCGGACATCCGAGCAGTTCACGGTAGTAATGCGTGGTCAGCGGATAGCGTTCGGGCAGGCGGGTGATCTGTCCGTATTGGTGGTTGGTGGGGATGACGATGACATCGGCACGCGAGAGGATGTTCACAAAGCGTTCAAGTTTGTTGGCATCATCCGCCCAATAGACTTGCAGGACGAGGTCGTCGTTGCTGTACAAACCGCCATACGGATCATAGCCATCCACACGGAAGGGCAAGCCCCAGTCGTAGTCGGTTTCGTTGGCAATGGCAGAGCCGCTGAGAACAAGTCCGCTGCCGAGGGTTTCGATGCGCAGGGTGTATTGCTGTCCCTGCGCCAATGGGACCACGTTATCGAAGGTGAGTGTGAGCGGGATGCCGCGCGAATCAGCCGTCAGCGTGGAATCAAGCATGGTGGAAGCACGAGCCAGCACCACGTCTGGCTGCGAAGCGGAAGTGAGCGTCACCACAACGGGCGCAGGAGTTTCATCCGCATTGCGGGCAAAGCCGAAAGTCACCTCACTGAGTCCGCCATCACGATTGGGGAAGAAAGGCAGAGTGTAAGGCGCGTCGGGCGTGATGACGTAGCCGAACGGGAAGGGCACGGGTTGGTTGTATGCGCCCGCGTCCGTTTGCAGTGAGAGGTTGACCGAGGCGGGGACGTTTTGGAACATCCAGCGCGAGGCTGCCATGCGGGTTTCGTCGCGCAGGTAGATGCTTTGGAAGGCGAATGCCCAGATGGCGGTGAGAGATAAGACCGTAATACTGAGGATGCTTGCAACAATTGTTCGCAGGTTTGAACGTTTGAACGTTTGAACGTTTGAACCTGCCAACTCAAAAATGAACCACGCCGCCATCATCACAAGAAGCGGATAGATCGGCAGTTGGTAGCGCATCGTGGCGTTGAATTGCGTGGATTGCCAGACGAAGTAGAACGCCGTCCAACCCCAGAGCAGGAGGTGTTGATATTCGCCTTTGAGGATGCGCCAACCCATGAGCAGGAAGCCCACCCACGCCAGAATACCAAGTGGAAGTCCCAGCCCCCAGACGGTCAGGTTGGTGAAAGAAAAAAGAGGCGAGCGCCGCGCCCACTGCAAATTCCACGGCAGATCGGCTTCACCTGTGGCTTGTGCGCGGAGTTCACTGATGTTCTTGAGCCATTGTTCGCTGGGCAGCAGACCGTCAAAGGCGTAGGGTTGGAAGATGCGGAAGGAAATGAAGGTGGCGAGTCCGCCAGCGATGAGCAGTGCAGTTATCAGTGACCAATAGTCAGGGGTCAGTGTTTTTTTGCGGTCATGCATCAACCAACGGATGAAGAATGCGAATGGCAAAACGATCGCCATCGCGGCGGCGTTGATCTTGGAAGACATCGCCATACCAAGCGCGAAGCCAAACCCGATGGAAAGCAGGAAGAGGGGGTGTTTGAGGATGAGTGAGAAGTGAGAAGTGAGAAGCGTCGTTTCCTTTTCGCTTTTTACCTCTTCACTTTTCACTTCTTCCCCCTTCCACCCCACAATCGCCACCGCGAACCACAACGCGAGGAACATGAACAGATTGACGAACAGATCAAATGTAAAGAAGTGGGATTGTTGAATCTGCAACACTGTCAGCGCGGAGAAGGCGGAGGCAAGCACGCCGACTTTTCGTCCGTACAGTTTTGAGACAATGAGATATAGCAGGAAGATCGCGAACAGATCCGCCAGCGCAGACATCTGCCGCGCGAAGAATTTCGACGAGCCGACCCATTCACTGCCGCCTGCTTCCAATAACATGCGGGTCAATGTCATTGGCAGATTACCGTAGACGAAGAACGCATATCCGCGATTGTAGGGATTGAGCGTGGATTTCGCGCTGTTGAAATATTCCCCAATGCTCATCCAGCGTTTGTCTTCGGGCGCACACAAATCCACGGGAATGGACGGGTCGTCACAGGTTTGTGCGCGCAAATTGTCCAGCACGCCCACGAGGAACAATTCATCAGGATGTTGGTGATAGCCTTCGCCCCAGTTGTACCCACCGATGCGTAAATATCCCGCCACGAGCAGGATGAAGATGAAAAGCAGGTCGTAAATCCACGAGAGTTTTTTGTTCATAATTCACTTTCCCTCACCCCAGCCCCTCTCCCATTTTGGGAGAGGGGCTTTGTTCCCTTCCCCTTGTAGGGGGAAGGGTTAGGGATGGGGGTGTTATTCTTCCACTAAAAAGATATAAAAATCCTTGCCAGGGAACGCCGAAGTATAGCGGTTCAACACACCATTCGGGTAGAGTTCCCTAAGAATTCTCTCAGTTTCTAAGTCTTGATTCCAGAAGATGAACATCTTTGGCGCAGGGTATAGCAGACTATCCGCAAGAGAATCCTGCCACAGCGCAAAATCACGGTTCGGAACCCCAGCCCACACACCGGGCAAACGCGTATCCACCCAATGCGGGAACGGCACGACCCACACCGTGTCCGTCTGCCCATAGGCATCGCGGAACTGGGTGATCACCTTGCCCATCTCAGACGTATTCCACGCGCCCGCCCTGAAATTCGCGTTGAACTTATTGAAGACGATGTCATAATTCCCAAAAGCAGATGCAGCCAACAGCACACCCGTCAACCCATAGGCGATGAGTTTCCGCTTCTTCTCGGACCCGAAGCCTGCCACCAAACCATCGAGCGCTAACGCGCTGACGATGATCCCCGCCACCGAAGCACCCCCCGCACGATTCAACGCGGGGTTCTCCCCCGGAAACGCCAGTGACAACACCGACGGCAAGATCAAAATCGGAATGGACGCCAGCAGGAGCGCATCGCGCCAATCCCGCTGACGGATGTAGCGCAGAATTAACAACACGATGCCAAGCAGGAACAGCGCAGCCGTCACCAACTCGAACGCGGGGCGATGCGGCAGGGAATTAACCCAGATCTCGCCATTATCAAAGTTGAACATCAACAAGCCGTTATATAAATTCGAGAGAAATATCTGCCATGCGGGACCGGGCAATGGCGATTCAATATCGCCCAAGCGGGTGAAAGCACGATAGCCAAACTGGTCGGGGTGTCCGATCCAATAGCGGAAGAGCGGCAAAAAGAACAACAACGACACAAATACGATGATCAAAAACCACCAAACCACCTGTTGACGCTGCTCACTGGATCTGAGATGCAGCAAATAGATCACCAGCGCCGCAACGATTAGCAACGGCACAATGCGGAAGGGACTGTAACCATGCAAGCCGATTCCCAGAAAAATGCCGCAGAGGATGAAATCATTTCGGTTCCGAGTCCGCAAGCCGCGCACGAGGAAAAGAAGCGTCGGCGCGAGAAACAGCGGATAAAGCGGGAAGCGCAATCCGATCCTCGAAATGACGTTGGGCCAGTAAGCGATCCCAAAGAGGAAGAGCGCGAAAAGTGCCACACGTTTGTTGCCGAATTCTTTGCCAAGCAGGTAAACAAAAGGAAGAGTCAGAATTCCGAGCAGCGCCGTGCCGAGTTTGAGGCTGTAAAACGAAAAGCCTGTGCCGAAGATGTTCACGACCAGCAAGGTCCAATACATTTGGAAGGCTTCGCGACCTGTATTGCGCTCGAAGAAGACCTTGTTATCTCCCAATGAAAGTTCGTACACATCCAGTATTTTTTCCGCCTGATCGCTGAACGGCTCCACGGGAATGGCATCCAGTTGGTAAAGGCGGAAGAAAATAGAAACAGACATCACAAGCAGGATGAGGCTGTTCCACATCCATTTCTGGCGCGGGGATTCGGCTGTGGTTTCCAGTTTGGGAGCTTTTATCCACAGGCTGTACGCAAGCAGGGCAATGGATGCGACCCACAACAAGGTGCTGTCCCATTCGAACAAGCCTTCGCCGAAGTCGATGAATGCGACCAGTGCGAACACGATCGCAAGAATGAGCGGAACCAAACGCACCAGCATCGTATCGGGGATTTGGATCGCGGGCGGCATGGCGGGCAGATGCCATTCATCTTTGAGAAATGCCCATACGAGCAAGCCGATGGCGACAAGATAAAACAAAACGGAAATGGGGGATTGTTGGTTGGGCGGTTCGATGACCAATTGCGCCAGAAGCGCGAACCCCAGCGCCGCCAAAGCGTGCCACGGGAACGTCCCTGCATGGGTCGGCTCGGCGATTTCTTCGACGAGGACAGGCTGTGCCGTCTCCTGCGCCAATGCCAGGCTGAGCTCTTCGCGCCGACGTGCATCCCACAACGAGCGGATGAAATTGGAAAATGAAGCCCAATCCTTTGTAACGGATTTATAAAGGTCAAGGACGGTGGGTTCGTGTTCGGGTGAGTTGTTTGTTTTTTGTTCCATAAAGTTTAAGTTTAGCATATCAAAAATTACGGATTACGTGTTGCGTAATCCGTAAAAACGATTCTAAACTATTTTTTTCTCGCGATCACAAGAATACTTTCCCCCCAGCGCATCGGCAGAAACACAATCCCCGTTATGGCTTGCAGCCCGCCAAGCGATCCGAAGAAAAGTTTTTGAATCTGCTTCGGCACAAAACGGATATACGGCACATCCCAAAAGCCATCGGAGAAGATGCGCACAAACTCAAAACCCGCATCCTCAATCAAACGCAGCCATTCTTCAGGCTCTTTCAGCGAAATATGCGTCGGGTCTTGATACCCGATCCACGCCTTGCCCTTCCACGGTTTGAGCAGTGAGCCGAGATTTGGTGTAGCAAGGATCAGAATGCCGTCTTTTTCGGTCACACGCCCAATTTCGTTGATCGCCTTCGCAGGGTCAGGCAGATGCTCGACAATGTGCTTGATGATGACCACATTGAATGCACCATCTTGATACGGCAACTCCTGCGCGGACGCCGTTTGCAGGGATGCGGATTCAGCAAACTCTTTGGATTGATTAACCACCCAATGATTCAAATCCATGCCGTACGCTTCGAACCACACCGACAGTTGCCCGACGAGATGCCCCATGCCTGATCCCACCTCGAGCAGACGCGCTCCGCGCCGCCCGTGCCGCCTTGCGAGCATGGCAAAGAATCGGTTCGACCACCAATACATGCTGTATTTGGCGAAGGTGATATTTGCGTAGGTATGAGTGGAGAAGTATTTTTCGTCGAAGGACATGTGTTAGACCGTGGACGATGGACGACAGACCATGGTCAATGGCCGATCGTCTATCGTCGTTTTCTGGCAATATAAAATGTGAACGTCCCGTCTTCAACAGGTTCGGGAGAGGCGTATGGTTTCACGTAGGCTTCCGTGAGCAAAAGATTCCACTTGGTGGGAGAGATCACCCATCTCCCAGTCAGCGCTTTGGCGACCAGCGAAGGCAAACCAAGGTAGTGCCCCCATTCTAGCACACGCATCGAGGCGGGCGAAAAATAATGCCACCAGCGTTCGAGCGTGAAACCAGCATCGTTCAGGCGTTTTTCCCAGACATCGGGTTCGTCCGCGTGATGGACACGCGAAATCTTGCGGAACCAATTCTCATACGGCTTGCCGAAGATTTTCGTCAATGAGAGCGCGGAAAAATAACGTGTGTTCGGCACACAGAAATAGAAAGGTGCATCTGGCTTGAGCACGCGGGCGGTTTCTTTCAACACAGCATCAATGTGCGGAATATGCTCGAGGACGGAGTTGCTCAGTCCGCTGGCAAAGTGATTCGACGGGAAAGGTGTCTGCGCACCATCTGCTTCGACGAGAGATTCGTAGGCGTTGTATTTCTTCGCCTCTTTCATCGAGAAGCGCCACGGGTCCAGCCCGACATCCAGTTTTTGGTCGAAGGTCAAGGATGCGAAATGACCGTCACCGCAGCCCACGTCATAGACGGGGGAAGGCAGCGGCAGGTCTTGATAATAGGAGGATTCGATCGCCCGCAAAAATCCGCGAAAGTAGGGTAGGGAACTGATCTGGAGAAAGAGAAAATCCTTTTGATTTACGATCTTGGATTTTGGATTTTCGACTGATTGACGATTTGTCACTTCTTCCTCATAAGGTTCGTGAAGAGTTTTTCGTATGCGGTCACAACGGTTTCAGGATCGTAGGTTTTCTTGATGGCTTCGGGGTCGCCGCGATATTTTTTCTTATTGTCCAGCACTTCGAGAATCGCATCGGCAAGGCTTTGTGCGTTTCCGATTTCAGAAACAACGCCCGTGTTGTGCATCTTCACAGGCTGGCGCACGCCCGGCAGCGCGGAGGGCACGCTCGGCACGCCGTTTATCATCGCTTCAATTTGGACAAGCCCGAAGGCTTCGGTGGCGTTCAGCGACGGCACGGTGATGACATCAAGGTTGGGATAGTACGCCGACATTTGCACAGGGTCGAGGTTGCCGAGGAATTTCCAATGTCCCTGCATTTCATAGTCACGGATGCGCGGCTTGAGTCTGTCGGAATAGGCTTGCTCGCCCATCACGTTTTGATATGTGCCTGCGAAGAGGACCTGCGCCTTGGGATATTTTTTCAAGATGATGGGCAGCGCGTCAAGCAGGACTTCGACTCCTTTTTCGGAGGCAAAGCGCGCTGCCATGCCGATGACGGGATTGCGCTGCTTGACGAGGTGAGTTTCGGCAAAAGCGGAAACAGCTTCAGGCACAGCATCAGGCAGCTCAACGGGAGGCAGGATCGGGGTCAGTTTTGAGGCGAAGCGCGAGAGGTAGGGCGAGTTGTCCGCGTAATCCTGGGTGTACGTCACAATGTGATTCGCCAGCATCCCCGCCATGTTGTTTTGAAAATCCACCACTTTGTTGACGATACGATTGAAAAAAGTTATGGGAAGCTGCACATCGCAGTGATAAGTGAGGACGGCGGGTTTGCCGAAGAGCCGCGCGCGTAGGGCGACGCCGGGTGCATCGAATTGGGGGAGATGAAGTTGTACGACATCATGCTGCCAAACGAGTTTGGTGGCGACCAGCCCGAAGGTGGGTGCAAGCACACCTTTGCTGACCCGCGCCGCAACTGGCACGCGAATCACTTTGACCCCATCCATGATCTCTTCACGCGGCAGGGACGGGTCGTATTGGGTGGTCATCACGGTCACTTCATGTCCACGTTGGACGAAGGCGCGCGCAAGTCGCTCGGCGTAGATGGTCAGCCCGCTGGTATGCGGACGATAATAGGTAAGGACTGTCAGAATCTTCATTTGGTTTTTCGTTTGGAGGTGGATGTTTTGCGGTCGATCTGCATTTGTATCGGATACGGGATTTCGATCTTCTTTTTCTCGAACGCATTTTTGATGAGGGTCAACGCTTCATCTTTTGCGATGAGAGGCGAGGTAATGGATGTATCCACCCAGAAGAAGACGTTCAAATCAATAGACGAGGCGCCAAAGGTGTGAAAAAGCACTTGCGGTTCGGGTGAATTGAGAAACCCTGTAATGTTCTTCAATTCATCCAAAATGACCATGCGGACAACATCAGGGTTCGAGTCAAACGCCACGCCAATGGACAGTTCCACGCGGCGGAGATCGGCGCGGGTGTAGTTGACGATCGGTTGAGCAAGCACATCTGCGTTGGGAAGAAAGACGATGCGTCCATCGAGTGCTTTGATCTCGGTGGTGCGCAAGCCGATCTTTAAGACCGTACCGTCAAAGCCTGCAATGCCGACGCTGTGTCCCACCCGAAAGGGCTGCTGCACAAGCAATATCACGCCTGAAACAAAGTTCTGCATGATATTTTGCATCGCGAAGCCAACGGTGAAACCGATGATACCCAAGCCAGTCAGAAAGGCGGTAACGTTGAAGAAACGTTGTAAGGAGGCAATGATGCCAAGTAAGATGATCGTCCAGCGCAGTGTGCGGGTCAGCAGATGGGTGATGCCAGGCTCGGCGTTATTCCGCTCCAAAACACGCCGCAGGATACGGCTCAACAGAACACCGCCATAAATGCTGATGATCAGTATCAGAATCGCTGCAACAAGATTCGGGATCGAATTCACGAAATTTTCTGCAAGTGTTGTGAGATATTCCTGCATGCGTGCTTTTCTCCTTCACCCAGCTTAGAACAATGTTTTGTTCTGCTTGATCCACTCGAAGAGCATGTTCACGCCCGCATTCACATTGATATGCGGTTTCCAGCCCAGTTCCTTTTCGGCTTTGGAAACATCGGCATAAAAGACTTTTTGGTCACCAGGACGCCAGTCACCGCGTGAGACTTTGATGGATTTTCCAAGAAGATTCTCAAGTTTCGGCTGGAACTCCGCCCAAATGGACATGACATTGTCAGGTCCGCCGCCCAGGTTATACACCTGCCCTTTGGCAATATCAATTTTTTCGACCGCGAGATCGTAGGCGTTCATCAAATCTTCCACGTGCAGAATATCACGCACTTGTTTGCCGTCACCGTAAATGGTGATGGGACGTCCCATCACAGCGGCGATGATGAACCAGGCCACCCAGCCCTGATCTTCAATACCGAATTGACGCGGACCGTAAATACACGATTGTCGAAACACAACGGTCGGCAAGCCATACATGCGCGCATAATCACGCACATATTGATCACCCGTGCCTTTCGAACATCCATATGGCGAGTGAAAATCGAGCGGCTGCGTTTCGGGGCAGCCTTGCACCAGATCCTTGTAACGCCAGCGGGTCGGCTCCTCGAACAGTTCCACGTCCTCCATGCCGCCATACACTTTATTGGTGGATGCATAAATCACAATGGGATTTTTGCCTGAAAGACGCGCAGCTTCCATCACGTTGAATGTGCCCAACGCATTGGATTCAAAGTCCTCTCTGGGATTGGTGACGGAGGTCGTCACTGCCACCTGACCTGCCAAATGCACGATCACATCGGACTTTGAGGCTGCTTCGGTTATGCTCGCGGCATCTTTCACATCCCCAACGATCACATCGAACGCGCCTTCATCAAATTCACTTTTCAGCCATTCAAGATTGCGCGGCGCGCCGCCACGCGAGAAATTGTCAAAGATGGTCACTTTTTCCCCGCGCTTCAACAACCGATGGACATAATTCGAACCGATAAACCCGGCGCCGCCGGTAACAAGATAGTGTTTATTCGTCATGCTTCTCTTTATTCCTAAAATTCATCAATTGTTGATAAACGCCCGAAAGCGTTTGTCCTTCACTTAACAAACCAATCGTACCGATGATGGTGCTGTTGAGGTAATTGTAAATGCGCATGACCAGGGCAGCAGCGAGGGCAGTCGATTCATCGGTGGTGAAGCGGGTGAGCGCGAAAACGACTGCGCCTTCAAAAGTGCCGACTGCCCCAGGTGCGGAAGGAATCGCGCCGCCAAAGGCGGCCATGCCAAGCCCAAAGATCGCCCAGATCGGCTGCGCTTCTGGGAAAAATGCGATGACCATCAAATAGTACGCCAACAGAGCAATTGCCCAGTTGACGAGCATCCAAAATAAAAAGCGGAGGAAGAGCCAGCCGTCGGTGAGAACGCCAAGACCTTGAAAGAATGATTCGAGGAAACTGCCGCCAAAGCGTTGCAGGGATGGAATTCGTCCGCTGAGTTTGTGGAAGGTTTCGAGCGCCCATTGGTTATTGCGGGCAAGCACGTACATGAACACCAGCCCAAACAGCATCAGCCCGCCGATGACATAACCGAGTGTGGGCGAACTTTCGGAGTTGACGACATAGGGCAGCGCCCCGAGGAAGATGACCGCGGAGATGATCAGATCCACGGTGCGTTCGATGACGATGGTGGGAATGATCTCGGCAAAGGTCATGCCGCCCGATTTACGGCTGAGCAAAAAAGCGCGCCCGATCTCGCCGAGGCGGAAGGGCAGGAAGTTGTTGAGTAGATAACCTTCCCCCGCGGTAAAAAGTACATCTTTATAGGTGGGTTTCCCACGCAGCAGAGTGTGCCACACTTTGGCGCGCACTGCCATCCACACAAAGGAGAGGGCTGCCGCTATGCCGATCAGGCGGTAGTCCGCGTTTTTGATGGAGTTCCACATGGTCTGGAAATCCACAAAATACAGGATGGCGGCGATCAGCACAACGCTGATGAGCACGCCGGGAAGCCAGCGTTTGATATCTTTCATTGATTATCTACCACGAAGGGTCACAAAGGTACACAAAGGTATTAAGGGTTTTCCTTCGTGCCCCTTCGTGTATCTTTGTGGTTAAGGGTTTTTTTTATTCGTCTTCCAGTTTGAGAACCGCCATGAAGGCTTCCTGCGGGATCTCAACATTGCCGACCATCTTGAGACGTTTCTTGCCGCGTTTTTGTTTCTCAAGCAGTTTCTTCTTGCGCGAGATATCGCCGCCATAACACTTGGCGAGCACGTCCTTGCGGGTTGCTTTGACGTTGGCGCGGCTGATGATGCGTCCGCCGGAAGCGGCTTGGACTGCCACATCATACAACTGGCGGGGAATCAAATCCTTCAATTTGGTGATGAGACGCTGTCCCTTATGGAACGCATCTTTCTCATGGACGATTGCTGCGAGCGCGTCGAGCGGTTCGCCATTGACGAGGATCTCGAGCTTCTGCAGTTTATCCGCACGATACTCGAGGAATTGATAATCAAGCGAGGCGTAGCCTTTGGTGCGAGATTTCAAATGGTCGAAGAAATCCACGATGAGTTCGGAGAGCGGAATTTCAAAATCCAGTTGCACGCGATGCGGAGCGGGATGTTCCTGCTGTTTGAAAATGCCGCGCCGCTTGGTAACGAGGTCCATGATGGGACCGTAGTAATCGGTGGGAGTGATGATCTCAATGTTCATCCATGGTTCACGCACTTCGACGATCTTGCTCGGGTCGGGTAGTTCGGCGGGGGAATCCACTTTGACCACGCTGTCATCGACCATCAATACTTCGTATTCCACCGAAGGTGCAGTGAACAAAACATCCAGCAGATATTCGCGTTCGATGCGTTCCTGAATGATCTCCATGTGGAACAAGCCGAGGAAGCCCGCGCGGAAACCGAATCCCAGGGCTTGCGAAGTTTCAGGCTGATATGTCAATGAAGCGTCGTTGAGTTGCAGTTTTTCGAGCGCTTCACGCAGTTCGGTGTAATCGTCCGCTTCGACGGGATAGATGCCCGCAAAGACCATCGGCTTGGGTGTGAAATATCCGGGCAGGGGTTCTGCCGCAGGTGCAGAAGCAAGTGTCAGCGTGTCACCGACGCGGCATTCATGCACAGTCTTGAATCCCGTGGCGATGTATCCCACTTCCCCGGAGCCGATACTATCCACAGGCTTCATGCCTGGTGAAAAAATGCCGATCTCCACCGGACGTAAATTGGTTTGCGTGGCGAACATGCGCAGCGTGTCCGTGGATTTGATCTTGCCCTCGAACACGCGGATGTAGGCAACAACGCCTTTGTAGGAGTCATAATGTGCATCGAAGACCAGCGCGCGCACGGGGTCATTGTCTGCATCTTTGGGAGCAGGCACACGTTCAACGATGGCTTCAAGGATGGCTTCGACGTTGATGCCTTCCTTGGCGGAGACGCGCAAAACCGCATCGGGATCGACTCCGAGCAGGCTGCCGACATCCTCTGCCACTTCATCGGGACGGGCGGATGGCAGGTCGATCTTGTTGATGACAGGCACGAGGGTCAGGTCGGCGTCGAGCGCCTGATACAGGTTGGCGAGCGTCTGCGCTTCGATGCCCTGCGTGGCATCCACCACGAGGATGGCGCCTTCGCAGGCTTTGAGCGCGCGGCTAACTTCGTAGCCGAAGTCCACGTGTCCGGGCGTGTCGATGAGGTTCAGTTCGTATCTTTGGTTGTCTTTTGCGTCGTAATACATACGCACCGCCGACGCTTTGATGGTAACGCCTTTTTCGCGTTCAAGGTCCATCGAGTCGAGCGCCTGTTCGGTCATGTCACGCTCAGAGATCGCGCCGGTGAGTTGCAACAGGCGGTCAGCGAGCGTGGATTTGCCGTGATCTACATGGGCGATAATACAGAAGTTACGGATATGTTCGGTCATGCTGCTTTCAATTTCTCGTGTAAAAGTCTATTCAGGGCGGCGATTCCGCCGTGTAAGCGAACGAAGTATAACCGATTAAGAAAGGTACTTCGATTGTGGGAAAAGGTCATTCCAAAGACCTTACATCCATTATTTTGTATTTTCACTGTGGAAGACATACAATGGAATCGCATTATTAAAGGAGACATTATGAACACATCCCCGCAAAAATCGCTGGTCGCCACTGCCTGGGTATTCCTTCTGCTGGCATCCCTGCTGCCAGTCATCGTTCTACAGGAAATACTCGGCTACTCCGTCAGTGAAGACTTGCGCTCCGCAATGACCGGAACAGTCATCCTTATCGGCATGGCGCTGACCTTCGTCTGGAAATCTATTCGCCCGCTGCGTTCTTTTTTTGTCTTGTTCCTCGTGTTGGTGGCAACCGAGTGGCTGGTCTTCACAAAACTGGATCAATTGCAATTCTATCAATCATGGCTGAATAATCCATCCTTCAACGTCTTCATGCTGGCAGAACAGTCTCTGCGGCTGATCGTGACGCTGGTTATTATCGCAATTTTATTTCTGCTAAAAAAGCAGTTTGGCGCGTTTTTCTTTGTCAAAGGGGATGTGAATGCACCTGTGGAACCCGTCCGTTGGCTGGGTATCAAGAAAGGGGAGAGATGGAACAAGGCGGGAAAAATATTTGCGATCGCCATTAGTTCGGGCACGCTTCTTTTTCTGATACTTGCGGGTCGTCCTCCGCTGGATATTGTTTTGCGTGCGCTGCCTTTTCTCCATGCAATATTGCTCGCTGCCGCGCTCAACGCATTCAATGAAGAAATGACCTACAAAGCCTCATTCCTATCCGTGCTGGAGGAGCCGCTTGGCAAGCACCACGCCTTGTGGCTGATGGCGGCGTATTTTGGCATCGGACATTTTTACGGCGTCCCCTACGGTGTGATTGGTGTGCTCATGGCTGGCTTCCTCGGCTGGTTGTTGGGCAAATCCATGCTCGAAACACGCGGACTGTGGTGGGCGTGGTTCATTCACTTCTGGCAGGATGTGCTGATCTTCTCGTTTCTGGCAATCGGCTCAATCCTTCCTGGTGGAGGGTAGAATTTCCATAATAAAAAGAACCCGCAACGTAGCGGGTTCTTTTTATTACCTTGCTATTTGTGCTTTATTTTCGCCGGGAACCAGAACATAATGTCCCTGCGGCGGAAGAAGAGAAAAACTCCCATCGCTACTGCACCGATCACATATACAACCATTGGATAACCGATCACACCTGCAGCAGAGGTATCCGCATTGGTATCCATTGCCTGAAGTGTCCCGATAATCTCCCCACTAATAAGGAGTTGCCCCAACAAGAGCCCACCCAAAAATAACAGGGCAATCGAAAAATTCCTGAAGTTTGCCAACCGTCCACTGCGCTGCAGGATGGTGCGTGTCATAAAGAAGATCAGAAGGCCTGTTACGGTCAGGTTGAACAGATAAGGCAGCATAACGCTCCCAAACGCCTGTCCGGCCGCCCCTGCTGCATTGCTTGTTAATATCAGTCCTGAAATCAATTTGAAGAAACTGCCAACCACAAACACACCCAGCAATACCAGAAAATAATACATGGTAGTGATGGGGGCGGGCATGATCAATTGCTTCCCGCGTGGGCGGTTGCCCAGTGCTTTTAACAATTTCTCCGGCGTGGGCAACAGTTGAGCAATGGCGTTCAGCCCATGCAATCCTGTGCGCATGTCGATCCACTGAATTCTGGATAATTTCTTTGAGACTTCGCCGGTCTGGATCACCACCGGGTAGACCTCCTGCTTCTCCGGGTCTGTTTCGGTATCACCTTTGAATTGGGATAGTAATACGAATACTGCCTTGGCATTCTGTGCCTGTTCAGTGGAGTTATGGTATCTTCTCAATAAATCGTGGGAAGAGCAGTAAATAATTGAAAACACCCGGAACAAAGATAAACGGGTAAACTAACGCCAGCATGTTTGACGATATTGAACTGAACGCAATCCAGGAAGAGAACGCTCGCGAATTAGTGAAGCGGCTATTGAATGTAGTGGAACAACTAAGCCGCGAGGTGCGAGAGTTGCGAGTGGAGAATCAACGCCTGCGGGATGAAAACAATCGACTAAAGGGGGA
>VGOX01000017.1 GCA_016875755.1 Chloroflexota bacterium | reverse complement strand
CTTTTTCCTGCGAGGCATCTTCAGCTTTGGCTTTTACACGGTGACCGTGACGCACGGCTTCGACTTCATCGGGGCTGAGTTCAATGGCGTACCAATCACCGAGGGCTTCGGCAGCGGGGATGAGGTATTGATACCAGTTGCCTGCAGTGAAGGCTTCCTGCAATTTTCGCAGGGGCACGGCATCGCGCAGGGTGAATTTACCGCTTTTTGTGCGGCGCAAGCCAACGAGGTACGCACCGCAGCCTAATTTTTTACCGAGGTCATTTGCCAATGATCGGACGTAGGTGCCTGATGAACAATGAACATCGATGACGACTTCGGGCGGTGTCCATTCCAATACTTCGAGGTGGTGAACCGTGATGGTGCGCGGTTCAAGTTCCACTTCTTCTCCCTTGCGCGCCATTTCGTAGGCTTTGCGTCCCTGCACTTTAACGGCAGAGTAGGGCGGGGGTGTTTGTTCTATTTCACCGACGAATGTTTTTAATGCCTCTTCAAACTGTTCTTCTGTAATATTGGAAGGGTCTGTGGTGGGGGTGAATTTCCCTTCGGCATCGTACGTGTCGGTGGTGCCACCTAAACGGATAATAGCTTGGTAGCGTTTATCTGATGCTGATACATATTCACTGAGGCGGACTGCGGGTCCGACGAGAATGACCAGTACGCCAGATGCGCGGGGGTCAAGTGTGCCTGTGTGTCCTGCGCGGCGTAAGCTGGTTCCATTTCTTATGGCTTGTACAACATCGTGGGATGTCATCCCTACGGGTTTATCTACTACGAGCGCGCCAGATATGGCGTTCTTAACGTCCTGACTATTCATCAAGGTATTCCTCCTGAGTAAATTTCCTACTCTAATCTAAATTATGACATATTTATCATAATTTTCCAATTATTTCGAGATAGTACTTTGGTTTGGTCTTTTTTATTTCGACTTTACAGATTCAATAGTTCTCGCGTGATTTTGATGGCTTCTGCTTTGATTTCGCTCAAACTTCCCTGGATATCTGCTCCTGCTGCGGCGGCGTGCCCCCCGCCATTGAAATGTTTTGCAATGGGTGATACATCGATGCCCGGCGCCAATGCGCGCCAGGATATCTTAACGTGGTTATCACTCTGTTCAACGAACACCATGCCGACTTTGCTCCCGTCGATGGCAGAGATCATATTTATCAGGTCAGCGTCGTCGTTACCGCTGTAGCCTGTGAGTTTGCGGTCTGCGAGGGTAAGCGTTCCGTATACAATTCCATGCTTGCTTTCAAGGCTCGAAAGTCCTGCGCCCCAATATTTGGCGGCAGGGAATGTCTTTCGAACCAATGATTTCATGTAGATCTCAGGCATATCCACGCCTGTTTCCATGAGGGTGGCTGCCTGACGCATTGCTTCCGGGGTAATGTTCGAGGTGCGGAAGCCAAGCGTGTCGGTGAGGATACCCGTCAGCAGGGCGGCGGCAATGGGTTTTGTGATGCTTAAGCCCCACTCGGGCAGGTGGTTGGTGAGGATCGCAGCCGTGGCAACTTCTTCTGCTTCGATCAGGTTGAGTTTGCCGAATTTTTCGTTGGTTTTGTGGTGGTCTATATTGATATCGGGTGGAAAGTAGGTTTCAAACGATTTACCAACTCGTTTGAAATCGGCACAATCCACGGTGATAAAGGTATCGTATTCCCCGCTGGGTTCCTTCTTGATCAGTTCGCTGCCTTCAAGGTATCGAAAAGAGGATGGCACACCATCCACAAGCACCATTTCGACAGATTTCCCTGCATCGCGCAGGGCAAGCCCAAGCCCGAGTACGGAACCAATGGCGTCCCCGTCCGGGCGGACGTGTGCTGCTATCAAAATCTTATTCGCTGAAGCGAGTCTAGCCTTTATTTCCCCTGTGATCTGTTTATCCACTATCTTCATCCTCCAAAAAAATATCGATCATTGTTCTGCTTATTGAAAAACAGTAATGATGTTATTTACTTTTTATTTCTTAACCCTGCCAGTATCTTTTCGATATGATCTGCATTTTCGGGGGTCGGGTCCCAATGAAAGCGTAGACGTGGGAAGGCGCGCACTTCCACCCGTGCAGAAAGCTCACGGCGTAGAAATCCTGATGCAGATTCCAGACCCGCTAAAACGTCCGCGGAGCGTGAGGCGCCTTCCACAGCGGAGACATAAATTTCGGCGAAGGCAAGTTCCCTGTCTATCTTTACGTCAGTAATGAAAATTTGTTTCAGGCGCGGGTCATTAACTTCACGGATAAGCATTTCCGAAAGTTCCTGTTTGACCCGGTCTGCAATGCGTTGTAGTCGAATTCCTGATGGCATAAATTACTTGGGGCGGAGTTTCCTCCGCCCCTATATTTCCTATTCTACTATGTAACACACCAATGTGTCGCCAGGTTCAATGTTATTGAAACTCTTGAATCCAACACCACACTCATATCCCTGACGAATTTCCTTCACGTCGTCTTTTTCATGACGCAGGGAGGAAAGATCGCCTTCGTAAATAATGTCGCTGCTGCGATACAGGCGCACTTTTGCGCCGCGTCTCAACTCGCCATCGGTGACTTTGCAGCCCGCAACCTTGCCGAACTTCGAAGCAGAGAACACCTGCAAGACCTGTGCCTTGCCGAGAACTTTTTCGACCAGTTTCGGTTCGAGCATACCATTGAGTGCTTTTTCGATATCTTCGGTCATACGATAGATGATCTCGTACAGGCGAATATCCACGCCTTCTTTTTCAGCCATGCGGCGGGCGTCCACGTCAGCCTGCACGTTGAAACCGATGATAATGGCTTTCGAAGCGGAGGCGAGCATCACATCATTATTACCGATGTTGCCCGTTTCTGCATGCAGGATGTTCAAACCGATCTCGCCTTCACCAAGCTTGTTCAACTCTGTGACAATGGGATCGAGCGACCCTTGCACATCTGCCTTAACGATGAGATTAAGTTCCTTCGCTTCACCCGCCTGCACATTGGCAAACAGGTCTTCGAGTGAAACTTTCTTGCGCGATTGCGCCTGAACCTTGAGCGCGTCCAATCGTTCTGTGACGATGACGCGTGCTTCCTTTTCCGATTTGACCACCTCAAACAGATCGCCAGCCGAAGGCACATCGCTCAAACCCATCACCGCTACAGGAGTGGAAGGACCAGCCTTCTTGATCGGCTTGCCCTTGAAATCATTGATGGCGCGCAGTTTGCCGTATGCCGTGCCTGCCACAACCACATCACCCGCTTCGAGTGTGCCGTTCTGAACGAGTAAAGTTGCTAGCACACCCTTGGATTTATCCAATTCCGCTTCGATGACCGTACCGATCACCTTGCCAGCCGGGTTGGCTTTGATATCGTTACTGTCTGCCACGAGCAAAACACCCTCAAGCAGGTCGTCGATGCCTTTTTTCAGTTTTGCAGAAACAGGCACCACCATGGTATTGCCGCCCCAATCATCAGGGACAAGTTCCATTTCAGCGAGTTGTTGTTTGACACGGTCGGGATTGGCGTTGGGCTTATCCACTTTATTCAACGCCACAACGATCGGAACCCGCGCCGCCTTGGCATGCGCAATCGCTTCGCGGGTCTGGGGCATAACACCATCATCCGCCGCAACAACGAGAATGACAATATCCGCGCCTTGCGCACCGCGTGCGCGCATTTGGGTAAACGCCGCGTGACCAGGAGTATCGAGGAAGGATATCAAACGTCCCTTCATTTCAACCTGATACGCGCCAATATGCTGGGTAATACCGCCGGCTTCCCCTGCGGCAACATCCGTCGAGCGGATCGCATCCAAAAGGCTGGTTTTGCCGTGGTCCACGTGCCCCAAAATCGTCACCACCGGCGGACGCGCCTTCAACTGCGATTTATCCTCCCCTGCGATCATCTGCCGCCAGAGCGGCACTTCGCCGACTTCCTCTTTTACTTCCTCTTCAACGATCTCAGCAACTGCTTCAAACCCATACTCCGCCACAACAATGGCGGCAGTGTCAAAATCCACCGTCTGGTTGATGGTTGCCATCACACCATTGGTCATCAATTTTTTGATCAGGTCAATAGGGCTTTTTTCGATGATTTGCGCCAGGTCTCGGATGACAATGCTGGCAGGTAATTCGATCTTGGTTCCGTTATTGCTCATAAGCCACCTCCTTCTAGTCTCAATACTTCTCATTGAACACTTGATATTGATAGGCAGCCTGTGAGCGAGTGGCTATTCGTTCACAGGGCTTGCTTCTCATCCTCTGCTTCTGCAGGCAGAGTGTTCATAAATTCTTCCAGGCGGGCACGATCTTCATGCGAAAGCTCGGTCTTTAATGCGTGTGCCAGTGCGCCCTTCAACCCGCGCACCCAGCAGGAAAGACGGTCATGCAGGTAGGCTCCCCTCCCAGCCAGTTTACCGGTCAGGTCCACCCGTACCCTCTCTCCCGTACGAACGACCCGAATCATCTGTCTCTTCGACAAGATTTCACGGCATCCCACACAGGTGCGCTGGGGAACATGCTTTACGCGTTGGGTAGTTTTTTTCTTCACCTTCAAAGGATCCCCCTCCTCCTTGTAAGGAGGAGGGACTATTGATTTACCAATCCTCGCCGTCGTCTTCGCCGCGTTTGTGCTTCTTGCGGCCCACAACTTCGCCAAGGCTTTCATCGAACTCCAGTGTAACACCCTTCTTCTTGCCCTTCTTGCCCTTCTTCTTGTCAGCAGAATCGTCTTCCGCTTCGGGGCCAGCCTGGAACATTTCGGGCTTCATCTGGAACAGGTCATCGAGAGAGACGCCATCCTTGGCATGTTCATCATCATCTTCTTCTTCGACGACTTTCTTCGCTTCTTTCTTCCGTTCGGCTGGTTTCTCGCCAACCGGCACTTCCGCTGCTGGGGCAGGCTCTGCCACAACTTCCGCCACGGCAGGAGTTTCCTCAACCGCTGCCACAACTTCCACCACTTCAGGTTCAGGCTCAGGGAAGGTCAACGTGCCAAGCACTTCTTCGATGTTCTGAATGGCTTTCGAACCAATGCCAGCCAGACCCAACACCTTGTTGGCATCCGTCTTCATATCGAACATCAACTGACCAACCGTCTCATACCCGGCTTCGGTCAAAATGTTGAAGATATGCTCCTTGATGCCAGACTGGTCAATGGGCATTTCGAAGGCCGCCGCAGGAATTTCTGCGCGCGCTGCGGCAATACGTTCGTCCACTTCGCGGGCTGCTTCTTCCTTGGCTTGCATGGTACGGCGTTCCACACGGTCCACGAACTGACCGAGCAGCGAGTACTCTTCCGGGGTGATCGCGCGTTCCTCCGCCTTGCGGGCAAGGATATCTTCGATCTGCGGGATCAATTCCACCGCCGCAGGCAGCATCGCGGCAAGTTCCGCATCCGCCTTCAGCTTGGAGACTGTGTCGATGGCCGCTTCCGTCAACGACTTGATGTCGATGCGCCAGCCGGTTAGCTTGGCAGCGAGGCGGGCGTTCTGTCCATCACGCCCAATGGCGAGACTCAGTTGATCCTCACCCACCACCACTGTTGCGGTGCGGGCATCCTTATCTTCAGAAAGATAGACGCCGCTCACACGCGCAGGGCTGATGGCTTTGGAAATATAATCAACAGGATCAGCGTCCCACTGAATAATATCGATCTTCTCGTCATGCAATTCCTTGACGATGGCTTGAATACGCACACCCTTGATGCCCACACACGCACCGACCGGGTCAATGCCCGCCTGTGTAGCGGAAACAGCCACCTTGGCGCGCGCGCCAGGCTCACGGGAGATCGCACGGATCTCGACAATGCCATGATAAATTTCAGGCACTTCGTTTTCCATCAAACGGCGCAGGAAATTGCGATGAGCGCGAGACAAAATGATCTGCGGACCGCGGTTGCCATCCTTCACTTCGATCACCACCGCGCGGACGCGGTCATGTAGTTTCAGGCGTTCCCCGGGAATCTTCTGGTTGTTCGGCATCGTTCCCTCTGCCTTCATTTCCAGACCGATGGTAATACCCTGTGCATTGATCGCCTGCACCAACCCGGAAACGATCTCACCTTCCTGGCGTTGATAATATTCCATCTGATTCGAACGTTCCGCCTCACGGATGCGCTGCTGAATAACCTGACGGGCAGTCTGAGCTGCCACACGCCCGAAATCGGCGGGTGTGCTTTCGACCACTACCATGTCACCGGGCTGTGCTTCAGGATTCACCTTGCGCGCCTCATCCAACAGGACTTCGGTACGCGCATCCACCACACTGTCTTCGACCACTTCCTTTTCGGCATACACCGTCACCAAACCTGTTTCAGGGTCCAGTTTGGCTTCCACATGCTGGGCAGTGGATGCGCCCACGGCGCGTCGATATGCGGAAACCATCGCCGACTCGATCGCCGCAACGACGATATCCTTGGCGAGCTGCTTTTCCTCTAATACTTCATTGAATGCCAGCGCAAAATCGTTTTTTGCCATACTCTTCTTGCTCCATGACTCCTTTATATAAACGAAAAAAGTGGGGGCTACCCACTTCTCGGTGTCTTCGATATTGGGTTGTCCGTCCGCTTCAAATTCTAGCATAAAGGCGTGTGAGGTGCAAGGTGTTTTATGTTCTTATGAACAAATTGGGTATTTTGTGCCCGGCTGGGTATAATCACCGACATGACCGAACGAGACATGAACAAAGCCGCCCTGCGCGGAGAACCTTCCTATGTATGGCGTGCCGGCCAGCAGCGCCGGCTGGATATGATCGCAAAATTTGCGGGTGAACGCATGCAAGGCGCCGTGCTTGAAAATGGATGCGGGGTCGGCATGTATGTGGAAAAAATGTCGGCACTTGGCGCAAACGTCACAGGTTTGGAATATGACTTCGACCGCGCGAAAGATGCATTGAACGTCTCCCCCAACATCCTCAATGCCGCCGGGGAATTCCTTCCGCTTCCCCCTTTGACGTTTGACCTGATCCTCAGCCATGAAGTGATCGAACACGTACAGGATGACCGCTCCGCGATTGCCGAGATGGTGCGCGTTCTCAAAGTGGGTGGGCGCGCTGTCATCTTTTGCCCCAATCGCGGCTACCCCGTGGAAACCCACGGCATCTTTTGGAAAGGGAAATATTATTTCGGCAATAAATTATTTGTAAATTATCTGCCCCGCGCATGGCGTGACAAACTCGCCCCGCATGTGCGTGTGTATTCCCGCCGCGATATGCAAAAATTATTCGAAGGTTTGCCCGTCAAATTCATTGAACACACCATCGTCTTCGGCGCATACGACAACATCATCGCCCGCTTTGGCGCGTTCGGAAAATTCCTGCGCGTGGTCTTACAATTCCTGGAAAAAACTCCATTGAAAATACTAGGCTTGTCCCATTTCTGGGTAGTGGAAAAAATATAAAAAACTCCGAGGTCATCGAGACCTCGGAGTTTTTTCTTTATTCACCTTCATCGCTTGCCGCGCATGGCTGTTCCACCCGTACCACTTCGCCGTGATAGTTGATGACCACCTTGAACCCCATCATTCCCAGATATGCCCGCATATCTTCGGGGAGACCGGTTTTCAGCAACGCGTCAAACTGCTTGTCGATATTCTTCAATTGCTGTTCGATGATGGCTTTCGAGAAGGGATCATCCTGCCCGAGCATTTTAGCGGTCTGTTCAGAGAGCAGGTCTTCGCTGCCTTTCATCATCTCCGCCATTTGACCGAGCACAGATCGGTCCACTTGCTCGGCAGGGATGTGACGCTTGAAGCCGTCGTCATTTACCACGTAGGCAGGTTCACTCCCAATGAAAGCAGATTGAACGGGTTTGTCATCCTCATCCACAACGAGGCCAGCAAAAAGAGGTTGGTTCATAAGATTTTTTGTAGGGGCGACTCGCGAGTCGCCCCTACGGTTAATTATCCCTGACGCCCTTCAACAACTGCCAGCAAAATTCCTGCGGCAATACCCAAACGGCGGTCGAGTTGACCGGCGGTATCCATGCTGAAATCCATGACCAATTGGTAGGTGAATGGGTTGAAATTCTGTTTCAAGTCGGCAACGCGGTTGGCACCCATAACAATATCGTAATTCTGGGGGATAAGGTTGCTCAGAAAGCGGCGCAGCAACGCCAAACCCATGCTATCTTCGAACAAACTGCCGACCACATTATCGTTGACATCGAGGATCTCCCACTCATCACGCAGCATGGAGGCAAGGCCCTTGCGGCGAAGTGCGCCCACTTTTTGTCCGCTGGCGCTATCCACTACATCGTATGCAGCGGAGAAGTCAATGATCTGGCGTGCTTTGATCATCAACACTTCCTGCGATTTGTTCTCGTCCGAATACACGCGGATATCCTCGCGTATTTTGAACATCTTCTGTTCACTGAATAGGACCAGGTTTTCACGGGCGTCGTAGAAACGGAACTTGCCGGTCAGGGCAAAAACCTGACGCTTAAGGGTGTACTGACTGTGTTGAAAAATTGGGTTCATCTTTTCTCCTCTGATTTTGGCTTGCTATATTTTTATTCGATCACAACCTGCGTCCCTTCACCGGGCAGGTGCAGGTAATCTTCATTGAATGGAACAACGGGGCTTGTCCAGCGATATACCCATTTGGAAATACTGGAGGGTAGGTTGATACAACCATTACTGCGCGGACGTCCATAATCGTTATGCCAGTAGGTGCCGTGGAAGGCATGCCCCGACCCTGTGAAGAAGGACACCCACGGCACTCCGGGCAGGTTATAGATGTTGGCGACCGCATCGCCGAAATTGGTCATGTGGATAGACGGTCCCTTGTGATAGGTGCGCCACTTGCCTTTGGGGGTATCGGTGCCGCGCTGACCACTGGCACAGCGGACGGAAAGCACGACCTTTTCGCCCTCGAAGGCAGTCACCAATTGGGTGGCAATATCCACATGAAGGAGTTTCTCTTCATTGGGGACTTCAGGGGAGAGTTGGGTCAGTTCCTCATTGGGGATGAGGCGCATGTTATAAGATGGAATGTAGTAGGTTTCCTTGTATTCCTTGTCGTAGATTTCGTACCACACGCTTTTTTCTTCGCGGGTCACGATGATCTTTTTTACCCAGTGTGTGGTTTCGTAGAAAATACGGTGCGCGTTCTTGGCATAGAAATAAGGGGCGCGGTAGGTCAGGCTGTATGGCACGCTGACTTCAGCCAGTTGCCCTTCAACGGGAATTTCGTACACGGGTTTCTGGTAATTGATCTCAACGGGTTGCAGCCAGCCAGAGAAGGTGTATCCGCCATCCAATTGATACCAGGTGGTGTTGAATGGATTATCAATGCCGTCACCGGGGACTTCGCTGCGCAATTCCACCACTTCGTCGATGCGGAGGAGGTCGATCTTGTTGGCGAGCAGGGAAGGGGCGTCGTAGATCTGCACCCCGCTCCAGATGGCGCGTCCCTTTGAGGCGGGGGGAGCAGCCTGAACTTGGCCCATGCCCAATTCGGAGAGAACAAGCCCGAGCACGCCAGAGGCGGAGAGTTTTAGAAAGTCGCGTCGTGAAAGATTTGAGATGCTCATCATTCAATTGTAACTATAAAGGTTGAGATGAAGTTTAGAGAAGGTCTCTTTGGTACTATTCTGTGATTTCGACTTTTGTGCCAACGCCGCCAAAGGAAAATTCCTTTTGCACGGCAACATGCGGCATGGTCCATAGATAGAGCCATTTTGCGGCGCTCATCGAAAGGTTGATGCAGCCATGCGAGCGCGGACGTCCGAAATCGTTGTGCCAAAATGTGCCATGGAAGGAAATTCCGCTTTGGGTAATGTATTGCACCCACGGCACGCCGGGCAGGTCGAAGCCGCTGGCTGCAATGTCGCCTGCCGCCATATGACGTGATGGGCGTTTGTAATAGGTGATGAAATTTCCCTGCGGCGTGGTGTAGGTGCCTGTGCGAAGAATGCCGCCTGTTGCAACGGGTGCGGCAAAAACAGGGATGTTATTTTCGTAGGCGATCGTGACTTGCTACTTAAGGCGGACGACGATCTTTTTCTCGCGGTTCGGGACGTCGGGGGAGATGGGAGCCAGTTCCCCGGCATTCATGATGCGGATGTGTTCTGCTCGGGCGTAGTACAGCTTGTCCCATTTATCATCACGGATCTGATACCACACCTGACCATTTTCACTGGTGACAACTTTCTTGACCCAATGTGTGGTTTCGTAATGCATTCGATAGGCTACTTTGGAGTCTCGGCTGGGGGTTTCGTGCGCATCGGTGAAAGGTACGCTGATCTCAGCGAGCAAACCTTCCTTGGGAATGTCCATTTGCGGGGAGTTCAAGATCGTGCGCACAGGCTGGACATTCCCCGAATAAACATATCCTTCCGTGCCAGCGTGATACCAGATGCGGTTGTGAGACTTTTCATCCTCGCCGACAGCCGTGTTCGAGATGTTGAAAACCGCATCCTGTTGCAGGAGTTTTACTTTTGTCGAATCAACGGATGGGCGTTCATACATCCAAATTGTACGTACTGTAACCCGTCCCTGCTGTGCAGTGAACGGATCGTCAAAATCAAAATTGAGCGGGGGCGCGAGTAAACCCGCCAAACCCAAACCGCTCAATTTCAAAAAGTCTCTTCTTGATAATTTGTCCATCACACCACTGTCAAACTAGTACCATCACACTAATTACTCACTTCCACCACTGTGCCGACCGACGTAAAGTTATAAACCCATTCGGCATCCGCAATGGTCATATTCACGCACCCATGACTCATCGGCGTTCCGAAATTGTTGTGCCAGTACGTGCCATGAATGCCATACCCCTTGTAGAAATACATGATGTACGGAACATCGGGCAGATAATAGCCAGGACCAGACATGGAAGAAGAGCGCAGTTTGATCCAAATTTTATATTTGCCTGTTACGGTAGGCGTTTGCCATGTGCCAGTGGAAACCACAAATGAATTGACCAGCGTATCACCTTCATAAGCATACAGGCGTTGTTCTGAAAGATTCACATATACCCAGCGTTCGCCGCCATTGCCTGTCACTTGTGGGGGAACATAAGGTGCGGCAGTTGGGGCGGTATATTCTGGCGTGGGGGTATCTGGGACGATCGCCGCACTGATCACGCTTTCAACACTTGCAACAGATTCACTGGCAGGTGTTTCCGTTGGCAGGATGAACGTCTTCAATGTTGGAGCCTCTGTCGGCGGAAGGATGACAACTTCAGGTTCCTGTGTCAGCGTCACAGTCGGCGGAACAGAAGTTGCGGTGACTGTGACGGTTGGCAGGGCTTGCTGTACCACCGCTGTATAGGTCGGCTTGGCAATATTCACTGGTGCAAACGAAAGCCCGGGTGCCCTTGGTTCTGGTGACGGCGCTGAGGCCATGTTCAAAATGGATGCCAATGCAGGTGAATTCACCGCCGACCATGCCGCAAACGACAGCACTGCACAACCCACCAAAACCAGCAGGATGGGAAGCAGTACATTGCGTTTCTTCTTGACATTTGCGCTTCGTGCTGGGTGCGCGGCTGGTTTCTGTTTCCCCGAACCACCGCCACTCTGAGGCATATTTCCGCTCTGCTTCTCGTTCATGGAATTGCGTAATTTTGAAAGCGAGTCATTCATGAGTCACCTGTATTAAAATCCAGTGGATAAAGCTAAATGCGTGTAATCACGTTCTAAAAATATTATAAAACAAAAGGCTCTGTTTCACCATTGAATATCCACAGGCGTGCCGACATCCACCCAGTCATAAAGGACTTGCGCTTCATACGCTCCAAGCACCACGCATCCATAGGAGATGGGCGTGCCGAGGTAGCCAGCCCAAAGTGTGCCACCATTCGGCAGGATCGGCAGGGCATGAATGCCATTTTGCAGGCTGCCTGCCCAATAAATACCCAGCCAGTTCGGCATCCAAATATTCCATGTGGATCCGTAGGCGCTGGGAATTTTATTCAACACGCTAAAATTGCCGACACGGGTGGCATTGTTCATGCCCGTGGAAGCGACGAAACTGTACACCAGCAGGCTCCCATCATAGACGTACATGTGCTGTTCCGAAATATCAACCAGAATGGATTTTCCGCCTGTGTACACCTGCGGAGGTGGGGCGTCATTTTGCGTCACAGATTCGACGTAATCATACGTCAATGCTTCTGACACGATCTCCGCTTCAGCCATTATCACCACCTCTGTTGGAATTTCCGTGGGAGGCAATGTGGCTGTGGGGATGGGCGTGTAGGTCGGTTTGGCGATCTCAGCCAATGCAAACGATAAGGAGCGGGTTGGTGCAGGGGAAGGGGCTTCATTCGCGGCAAGGGCAGGCGAGGTAAATGCCAGCCAGGAGGCAACCCCAACAAGGACGAACAAGGCAAGAAAGATAAAGATCAAGCCCGGGTGCGGAAAATCTCGTTTTGGAGGAGGCGAGGAATTGTTCATGGTGCAAACGTAGGCAGGGGAATGGAACTTGGAACAACGCTCTCATTATTGATAAAACACAGAATGCCCTGCGTGATACCTTCCGCAACAAGGTCTGTTTGCTTGGTCAGGATATCGCGGTCAAGGTTCATGAACCCGGTTTCGATGATGGCGGTCATGGTGTTCGGGTCGATTTCAGAGAAGGCGTGATACTCGCGCATATCTCTGGTGATGCTGTTGGCATGATAGTACATGCCTGTGATGCGCTGATAACGGTCTGTCAGGCAGGCTGTCAGGCGATGGGCACGGTTGAGGTCGCGTGTTTCCAGTGAAGCGGCTACTTTGAAACCAGTGGCCTGCTCATTGATGTACTCGCACGAGTCATTATGGATGGATACCAACGCCACAGCGCGGTATCCATTCAGGCGGGTATCGAACTCGTTGAGCAAATCCACTTGATAACCACGCTCGGTCAGGCTTTTTTGCACGAGTGTGGCGATCTCAAGGTTCACATCCACTTCACGCAAGGTGACCTGTCCGTTTTCGTCAGTGCAGACCGCGCCTGAGTCATTGCCCATGTGGCCCGCCACAATGCCGAGGCGTAGTTGCGGCTGGGGAGTGGTCAGACCAGCTACAGGTCCCGTTTGAGGCGTGAGCAGAGTGCGGAGTTGTTCCTGCAAGTTGCTCGCGAAAATGCTGTTGGGAGTCCAGGCGGTAAAGAGAGTCGCCAATAAGATCGCAATGCCAAGTGTTGAAAAAAAAGCATTGGGTGTGCGGGCTCTACGTTTGCGTGTGGGGCGTGGTTTAGGTGATTGCATGGTCAATATAATCTTACCTTAAAAAAAGAAGCGCATTATTCGAATAATCGCCGCAGCGGTTTTAACTTTGAAACGGGCAGGTATAGATTTTTTACGTGCGTTCTTTCGTACTGAAATGTTTTTGAGTTCGGTAAAAGTGTGCTGGCGTTTTGCCGAAACTCTTCGTACGGAACAAAGCCTGCCAGAAAAATATCCATGCCGTAAACCCACAGGTTGCTCCATTCGAAAGGCGAGACAATATGCGCGGCGGGCAGCGCTTCACAGCGAATCCCAACCCGCGCCTCAGGCACACGGCGGACGTGCAGTGATGTGACCGAGTAAAAAGACTCGTTTACCGTGACTTTTGTTCCCGGCGCAAGACTGATCGTTTTGCGCTTCACTCCCCGACCTTCATCCTGCCCGCTGATCTCGACCAGCAGTTCCTCCGCTGATTCAGATTTCAAGGTCAATTCTCCAAGCGGATTCCAGTTGACGGGTTTGCGCCATTCTCTTGGCATGGTATGGACGAGGTGATGCGGTTGTCCTTTAACGATGGCTTGCTGCAAGTCGGCTTGAGAGGCGGCGGTGAGACCTGTGGCGAATGCGAAGATGTACATGTCCTTTTGGGAATGTCCATCGCGGGCGTGCTGGTCTGAGGGAACGAGGGCGGGGGCGTTGAGCAGGATTTCAGGAGTGCGGCGCAGTTCCATGATCTGGCTACGATTGGAAATGAAAAACGATTTGATGTCGCAGCGGCGTCCGTTGAGATGCACATCAAATCGTTCGTGGTCTGTAAAAGGTGCAGCAGCTTTTACTTCAAAGGGAATTTCATTTTGCGAGAGATGCCGCCGAAAGGCAAGCTCCACAGCCACATTGGCAATGGTTCGACGCAGTTGGTTGTATGGTGATGTATCGGCACGGTCGAATGAATACGCCAATGACCGCAGTGCGTACGCAATTCCGCCTTCGGTGAGGTCGCGCGTGTAGGGCAGGCGGAGGAGGTCAGCTGGGGTGAGCATGAGGGAGTGTGAAGTGGTAAGTAACGAGTGATAAGTGAAAAGGTGGGAGGTGTTTGTGTGGATATCCGTATCCTCTCAAAAATTCGGGGGGGAGAGTCTCTCAAGCCCAGGAGCCACTGAGGTTGAGTTCATGAGCGCGCTTTGTCACCAGAAGGGACATGGGTGGGATCTGTTTTGTTT
>VGOX01000016.1 GCA_016875755.1 Chloroflexota bacterium | reverse complement strand
TGGGTTCGCCTCAAACAGGTTGCCAATGAGACCCAACAGACTGTTTACCGCCTCAAACATGATTTGCTGTCCGACTATTTGCGTCAACAACTCAAATCGCCTGCTATTCAAATGACTTTTGCGTAAGCCCTAAAGCATTGTTTCTTTCTCCTCTGGTGATTAGGTGGTGATTTTACTATGATAGTGAATGGGGTCAGCCAGTTTCATTTATTTTTCTGCAAGCAAGATGATCAATCGGCTGGATTTTAACTCAACGATTTCCATTTCCATAATGAAACCTGCTTTTTGAAATGGTTTGAGCAGGCGTTCTTTGATGGCATTGTCGAATGCGGCAGGACTTTCGCGGGTGACTTTGTAGAGCCATTGCAAAAATCCGCTTTTGGGGTAGGTGACAGGCAAAACAACCAATCTGCCGCCGCTGCGGAGCACGCGCCTTACCTCGGCAAGCGTGTGCGGATCGTAGATGTATTCAGTGGGGAAGGTGGAAACCACACAGTCGAAACATCCGCTAGGATAAGGCAGGGATTGGGTGATGCCACGCGTCAGTTTGTGGGATGCGCCGAGGCGGCGTTTTGCAATACGTCCCATCTGTGTGGATTCATCTATCGCAACAGCGAACATGCCGCGGTTAAGCAGGAGGCGTTGCAGGTGACCAGGACCATGTCCGAGTTCTAATATGCGAGTTCCTTGCAGGTGGGGAATCACACTAAAGACCCAGTCCTGCCATTTGCCGAAGGAAACGACCCAGGCGACGAGGTCGTATGTGAAGGCGAATGGATGGTAGAGCAGGTTGAAGAAAAAACGCATGAAGCGTTGGATGGGGTTCATAAATAAAAGAAGGGTTTGACCGTGCGGTCAAACCCTCGTTATCTTCGCGTTGCTGTTAGGCAGGTGTTGCGCCGCTGTCTTTTTTGGTTTTGCGGACAGCTTCGATGGCGCTCTTGCCGCGTTCCTGAACTTCGTGGGCGAGTTCAGTCGCGCGTTCTTTCGCAACCTTGGCAAGCTCATCGGCGCGTTGGCGGGCTTCAGAGGCGGCGGCTTCGGCACGAGCGAGAGCTTCTTCGGCGGTGTGAGCAGCGCGGTCGCGCAATTCGATCGACTTGTCCTTGATCAATGCGCGGGTTTCTTCGCCCGATTGTGGTGCAAAGAGCAGGGATACAACAGCGCCTGTTAAGCCGCCGACGACAAATCCTACAAGGAAGGCTCCAAATTCATCACGGTCAGACATGGTATTTCTCCTTTATTATGTTAATGATGGGAGACCCGAGGGTCTTTTTTTTGCTACTTAGGCTTGATACCTAATAATTCTAACATACGCTTCAAGCCAGCCAGATAACCATTAAGTTTGATAACTGGCTCAACCACATTCTCGCCCAAAAATTCAGCCGTCCCGCGCAACGTGTTGACGGTTTCGCTCGTGGCTTGCAGAATCGGGCGCACTTCATTTTGCAGCAGGTTGATCAAGCTGGCAAGCTGTACGACCAGCACGATCAATGCCACACCAATGACAAGCGTTTCGAGCGCAACGACGATAATGAACACATCGCGGATCTTGTCAGTGGGCGTTTCAGGCTGAAGAAGGTAGTAAATCGCGACGCCAAGCAGCGCAACCAGCAGGACAATGATGGCAATTACGCCAACCATGATCTGCTTTTGCTTGCGTTCCTGTTCACGAATTTCCGCCAGTTGTTCGGGCGTAAGCTGTGGGGGAGGTATGGTCTGTTGGTTTTGCAGAGGCGTTGTCATAATTAGATTATAGCAGAATTGAAGGTGAAAAAAAGCCGGGTGGAAGTTTTTCGCTTCATTCTCGTAGAATGCATGTTTCTGTCCATCTGGCTTTTTTCTACTTTTGAAATAAAACATCCCGCAGATTATTGCGGGATGTTCGGGGTGCGCTTGCCTTTTACCGAATTCGGACGACCTGCCCAACGTAGATCTTGTTGATGTCTTTGATCTGCGGGTTGAGCGAAATCAGCGAGTCGAGCGTTGTGCCGTAGTGTGCGGCGATCTTCTTCAGCGTGTCACCAGACTGAACGGTATGGTGCGAGGCGGCGTCAGGTAGGTTGATGACCTGTCCCACGTAGATCTTGTTCGCATTAGTGATCTTCGGGTTCGCCTTGAGGATGTCATCCTGTCAACGCCGATGCGCTCTGCGATCTTGCGCAAGGTGTCACCTTTTTGCGCGGTGTAGGTCGTTCCGCTGGCAGGCGGTGGTGGGACTGGTACTGCACTTCCGCTCGGGACGATGAGGCGCTGTCCTTCATAAATGAGGTTGTAATTGGTGATGCTGTTCAGTGAGGCAAGCACGTCCATCGAAGTGCCAAAACGGGCTGCCAGTGATTTCAGTGTGTCTCCACGCGAGACGATATAGGTGGCATAGCCGTCATAATTGTCCCAGTAGGCGCCCGGGAGCGCCAATGTTTGTCCCGCATAGATCACCGTGCCGATTTTTGGGTTGGCAAGTTTGAGCGCGGCAACACTTGTTCCGCATGATTTGGCAATGGAACTTAATGTGTCACCTTTTTTAATGGTGTAACTTGTCCCGCACGAATAGGCGAGGGCGCTGCCTGTGACGCCCAGCGCCGCGGCAAGCACTGCAACCACTAAAATGAGCTGGATTATTTTTTTGGATTTCATTTCGACCTCTCTTTTATAAAAACGCGATAACGATGAAATAAGGACGCCGCCCCGAAAAAAAAAGTTCCCAATTCCTCTTGACTCTACCTTTGGCTGGGTGTAAACTGAAACTACCTACCGTTCGGTAGGGAAGGAGCAGATGTGACTAGAGACGACATTCTTGATGCTGCCGCGCAGGTGTTTCGCCAGAAAGGCTATCATGGCGCGTCCATGTCTGACATTGCAGGGGCGTTGGATGTGCAGAAAGCCAGCCTCTATCACCATGTTGAGTCCAAGCAGGAGATTTTGCTCGCGTTATTGGAGCGTGCTCTTGCCATGCTTACCGAGCACATCTCTGCCATCTCCGCTCAAAACAGTTCTCCCGACCAAAAACTTAGACTAATGATCCGTGAATATCTCACGGGTTTGGCTGACAATGCCGACCTGACGTCGGTGTTGTTGTTTGAACATCGCTCACTTGATAAGAAAAGTCATGCCAGTCATGTTCCGTTTCGCGACAAGTTTGAAAAACTGTGGCGAGATGTGTTGGAAGAAGGTATTGCCAAAAAGATTTTTGATTTGAAAGACACCGGGCTTGCCACCCGTGCCATTATGGGGACATTGAACTGGACGCTCACCTGGTATCGCCCTGAAGGCGATAAATCCATTGAGCAGATCGCTGATGAGTATTCCGATTTTATTTTGAAGGGTATGTTGAAGTAAACCCGACCATGGACGGTGGACGATTGACCATCGTCCATGGTCTATCGTCCACCGTCCGAAAAGGAGAGAAAACACATGTATTCGTTCGAACCTAATGAAGAACAACAAATGTTGATCGACGCAGTCGGGAAGTATGCCGCCAACGACCTGCGTCCTGCCGCGCATGATGCTGAAGAGAACCATGAAATGCCGCAAAAGCTCATCAGTAAGGGGTGGGAACTTGGCTTGTTGCAAGCGTCCACACCTGAAGCGTACGGCGGTTTCGGTGAACGCAGCGCCGTCACTGGCGTGCTTGCCGTCGAAGAGATGGCGTTCGGTGATCTGGCTGGCGCGCTCGCCGTGATGACTCCGTCGCTTTTCGCCACTCCCATTTTACTGGGCGGCACCGAAGAACAAAAACAGGAATATCTGCCGAAGATCATCGAAGGCGCATGGGCTCCCTACACTGGCGCGCTCATCGAATACAGTTTTGATTTCGACCCCAACGCGCTCAAGACCACTGCCAAAGCGGAAGGCGGCACTTATGTTTTGAGCGGTGAAAAGGTCTTCGTGCCTTTCGCCAAAGATGCCGAAGCTCTCATCGTGTACGCAAATCTCGATGGTGTCACCCAAGGCTTCATCGTCAAGAAAGAGGCGGCGGGTTTATCCATCTCAGCCGAACGCGAAAAACTGATGGGACTCAATGCCCTGCCCATGTACCGCGTCAAACTGGAGAATGTGACCGCCGAACGACTCGGCGGCGCTTCTGGACATAACTTTGAGTTGATCCTTGCTTCGATGCGCATTGCCTCTGCTGCTGCCGCTTTGGGCGTAGCGAAGTCTTCTTTTGAATATGCAAAGAACTATGCCAAAGAACGTGACGCTTTCGGAGTGAAGATCGCACAGAAGCAAGCGGTTGCATTCATGCTGGCTGAAATAGTGACCGAACTCGAAGCTATGCGCCTGCTGACATGGGAAGCCGCCTGGCAGCTGGATAATGCGAAAGAAGATGCTTTCACATCCGCCTTTCTCGCCTTCACTGGTGCGGCAGATATGGCAATGATGGTGACCGACCGTGGCGTGCAAATTTATGGCGGTCACGGCTATATCCGTGAGAACCCCGTGGAATTGCTCATGCGCAACGGACGCGGTTTCCCGATGCTGTTGGGATTGGCGATTGTCTAAGACTGACCATTGACCGTGGACCATAGACCGCGGACGACCTTCGTCCATCGTCAATGGTCTATCGTCATGATTGAATTTAGGAGATAACTCATGACCATTGAATTTGAAGCCCCGAAACCCATCGTTCAAATGCAGGCGATGTTGAAAACTGTCGCAGAAAATATGATGCGCAGCACCTCACGTGAAATGGATGAGAACGAACATGCCATTCCGTGGGATTATGTTGAATTTATGCACACTGCCATGCGCTCGATGGGCGGCGGTGGCGGCTTGACGATTAACGAAGAGAAACCGAAAGAGGGCGCGGAAAAACGTCCGCCGATCGGCTATCAAAAACTTGCCGCACAAATTGAAATGCTGTCATGGGGTGATGTGGGTTATTACCTCATTACGCCTGGCGGTGGGTTGGGCGCTGCGGCGGTGGCGGCGGCGGGTTCCCCCGAACAGAAAGCTAAATTCCTCGCTCGTTTCAATGACGATAAACCGACCTATGCCGCCATGTGCATGACCGAACCTGGTGCAGGTTCAGATACATCTGCGATCCGCGCACGGGCTGTGTTGGACGAAAAAACCAATGAATGGGTCATCAATGGTGAAAAGATTTTTGTGACCGCGGGTGATAAATCTTTCAACGAATACGAAAAACTTGGCAAAGGCTTCATCGTTGTTTGGGCAAGTATTGACCCGACCGCTGGGCGCTCGGGGATGCGCGCTTTTGTCGTTGAATCAGGCACGCCTGGGGTCAAGGTCACCAAACTGGAGCACAAACTCGGCATCCGTGCGAGTGACACAGCTTCCATTTCCCTCGTTGATGCACGTGTGCCGTTTGAGAATGTACTCGGCAAACCCACCGTTGAAAAATCCACAACTGGGTTCAAAGGCGCGATGGCAACCTTCGATGCGACTCGTCCTCTTGTCGCCGCATCAGGCATCGGTGTAGCACGAGCCGCGCTCGAATTCCTCAAAGAGAAACTGGCAGAGAACGGTGTCGAAATTCGCTATGGGCTTCCGCGCAATAAAATGACCTCCATCGAACGTGACGTGATCGATATGGATATCCAACTGCGCTCGGCGTGGTTGATGACCTTGAAGGCAGTTTGGATGGCAGATAACAAAAAGCCGAATGCGCTGGAGTCTTCGATGAGCAAAGTGCGCGCGGGTGATGTCACCACCAAGGTCACGCAGAAAGCCGTGGAGATACTAGGTCCGCTTGGCTATAGCCGCGAGTTCCTGTTCGAGAAATGGTTCCGTGATGCGAAGATCACCGATATTTATGAAGGCACTGGTCAGATCAATCGTCTCGTCGTTGCTCGGCAGATTTTGGGTTATACGGGAGCAGAATTGCGATAGTTGATAATTCGATATTTGGTACTCGAAGAACGAGTATCGAATATCGTTTTTCTCGCAAAAGGAGAAAACATGACGACATACAACATTCACAAAGCAGTTGTCATCGGCTCGGGAACGATGGGCGCAGCCATTGCCGCGCATTTGGCGAATATTGGCGTGCCTGTGACCTTGCTCGATATTGTTGCGAAAGATTCGCCTGACAAAAATAAGATCGTCAAAGAAGGCTGGGACCGCTGTATCAAAGCCCGCCCCGCCAATTTGATGGGTGACGAATTGAAGACTTTGGTCAAGCTCGGTAATCTTGAAGATGATTTCGGCGCCGTTGCCGAAGCGGATTGGATCTGCGAAGCCATCATCGAGAACCTCAAGATCAAGCAGGATTTGATGACGCGCATTGACGAGGTCCGCAAGCCGAATGCGATCGTTTCCACGAACACATCGGGAATTCCGGTTTACTCTATCGCGGAAGGTCGTTCGAAAGAATTCAAGAAGCATTTCCTCGGCACGCACTTCTTCAACCCGCCGCGCTATTTGAAACTGCTGGAAATCATCTCAACGCCTGATACATCGAAGGAAGTGGTTGATTTCATTTCGTACTTCGGCGAATATCGCTTGGGTAAGGGCATTGTGTTGTGCAAAGACACGCCCAACTTCATCGGCAATCGTGTGGCGTTCGGTACGGGCGCGTTCGCTATGGACTTCATACTCAACAACGAATACACCGTGGATGAAGTGGACGCTCTTACTGGACCTTTAATGGGTCGCCCAAAAACAGCCACATTCAGGCTGATAGATCTGGTCGGTGTGGACGTGTGGCATCACGTGGGCAAGAATCTTGCGCCCTTGATCCCGCATGACATGCTTGGACAAAAATATCTTGCCGCCGAAAAGCCACAGAAACTGATGGACACATTGATGGAGCGCAAGTGGCTCGGCAACAAGACGAAAGTCGGTTTCTATAAGGAAGTCCGTGATGCAGAAGGAAAGAAGCAGTTCTACTCGTTGGATTTGAATACGCTGGAGCATGTCCCTGCGGGCAAGCCGCGCTTTGACTCGGTCAAGGCGGCGAAAGATGTCGAGGGTTTGGGTGACAGGCTCAAGGTCATGCTTGAGGCGGACGACAAGGCTGCCAAACTCGTTAAGGCGCTCACGTATCAAAGTTTCCAATATGTTTCATCCATTATCCCCGAAGTGGCGGACACTGCCAAACCGATCGATGATGCCATCCGCTGGGGCTTCATGCATGAGGCGGGTGCATTTGAAATTTGGGACATGCTCGGTGTGAAAGAAACCGTCAAGCGCATGAAAGCGGAAGGTTACCCCGCCGCCAAGTGGGTTGACGAAATGTTGAAGAATGGTTGTGAGACCTTCTATCAATACAAAGGCACGAATAAGATTGGCGCGTATGACGTTGCCAAGGGCAAGTATGTGAAGTTCAAGCAGCCTGAAGGATTTGTGTTCCTGAAGGATTTGCGTGGCACGAAGAAAGAAGTGAGCAAGAACGCGGGCGCGACTTTGTTTGACATTGGTGATGGTGTGGGCTTGGTGGAGTTCCACACCAAGATGAACGCGCTCGATGATGATATCTTTGCGATCACCTCTGAAGCGTTGGATAAACTCGAAACTGATTTCGACGGCTTGGTCGTCGGAAGCGGATAACTTCAGCGCGGGCGCGAATTTATTCATGGTGGTCGTTGCGGCGCAGCAAGGCATGTGGGATCAACTCAATGATGCTATCCGCCGCCTGCAAAATATGAACATGCGCATGCGTTACTCGCCGAAGCCTGTGGTGGTTGCCCCGGCGGGACTCGCTCTCGGCGGCGGCTGTGAAGTGACCATGCATGCCTCGCGTGTGGTGGCAGCTTCTGAAACCTATATTGGTTTGGTGGAACTTGGCGCGGGCGTCATCCCTGCAGGCGCGGGTACAAAAGAATATATGCGCCGCATCATTAATCCTGCGGTGAAAGTTCCGGATGCTGAACCGTTCCCATTCATTCAAAAGGCTTTCCTGCAGATTGGTCAGGCGAAAGTTGCCACCTCTGCGGAAGAAGCGCGCGGCATGGGCATCCTCGGTCCGCAAGACCGTATTGTGACCAACCGTGACCATCTGCTGACTGAAGCCAAGAAGGAAGTGTTGCACATGGTCAACGCGGGGTATAGACCGCCGACACCCGAACTCATCTATGCCGCTGGGCGCGATATGTTCGGTGCCATGAAGATCGGTGCCTGGGCGTTCAAAGAAGGTCATTACATCACCGAATACGATTCGCACATTGCCACCAAACTGGCGCACATCATCGCAGGCGGTGACCTGACCAAGCCGACCTGGGTGAGCGAGCAGTACATCCTCGACCTTGAGCGCGAAGCCTTCCTGTCACTGTGCGGTGAAGAGAAGACGCAGGCGAGAATGTGGTCAATTTTGCAGAGCGGGAAGCCGTTGAGGAACTAATGTTGGCAAGTTGGAATGTTGACAGGTTTGAAAGTTAACCTTCAAACCTGTAACTTGTAAACGTTCCAACTCCAATAAAGGAGATTATCTATGACAACAAAAGAAGCTGTTATCGTTAGCGCAGTCCGCACTCCTGTTGGCAAAGCCAAACGTGGTGGCATGGCGACGGTTCGTCCTGATGAGATGGGTGCTGAGGTGATCAAAGAATTGCTCAACCGCACGCCAAACCTTGACCCTGCCCAGATCGAAGATGTAGTCTTTGGCTGTGCTTTCCCCGAAGGGGAGCAGGGCATGAATGTGGCGCGAACTATTTCCATTCGCGCGGGTCTGCCGGATACTGTCCCTGCAGAAACCATCAACCGTTATTGCTCGTCGGGTGTGCAGTCCATTGCGCATATTGCACATGCCATCAAAGCAGGCGATATTGAGATCGGCATCGGCGCGGGCGTTGAGTCCATGTCAATGGTGCCAATGATGGGCTACAAATTCTCGCCCAATCCGCAGTTTGCGATGGAGTTGCCGCACTACTACACTAACATGGGTCTCACTGCCGAAAATGTCTCGCTCAAATATGGCATCACTCGTGAACAGCAGGATGAATTCTCGCTCAAGAGCAATCAGAAAGCTGCCAAGGCGGTTGAGTCTGGTCTCTTCGACCCTGAACTTGTTCACATCGATGTTGAACTCAACGAGTATGTGGATGGCAAGGTCGTCAGGAAAAACTTCACCGTCAAACGCGATGAAGGTCCGCGCGGCGACTCGACCATTGAAGGACTCGCCAAACTCAAGCCTGCTTTCAAGGAAGGCGGTTTTGTCACGGCTGGAAATTCCTCTCAAATGTCAGACGGCGCTTCGGCTGTTATGGTCATGTCCGCGGACAAGGCATCTGAATTAGGACTCAAACCTTTGGCGCGCTTCGTTGCCTTCGCCGTGGGCGGGGTTGCCCCCGAGTTGATGGGGATCGGTCCCGTAGCCGCTATTCCCAAAGCCTTGAAGACGGCGGGATTATCCCTCAACGACATTAATCTCTTCGAGTTGAACGAAGCCTTTGCGGCTCAATCTCTCGCCGTGATGCAAACTCTCGAAATGGACCCAGACAAGGTCAATGTCAATGGCGGCGCGATCGCCCTCGGACATCCGCTCGGCTGCACGGGTTCGAAGCTCACCACCCAGCTCATCTACGAAATGGGACGCCGCAAGTCCAAGTATGGTATGGTTACCATGTGTATTGGCGGCGGCATGGGTGCAGCTGCGATCTTTGAAAATCTGCAATAAAAGTTATGGGCTGCAGGTTGAACGGTTTAAGTTTCAACCTGTAACCTTCAACCTTCAACTTTCAACCTAGGAGAAAAAATGGCTCTCACAATCGAAACCCTCATGTCTAAAATGCCCGGCGCGTTCATCCCCGAAAAAGCGGCAGGGCTGGATGCCACCATCCAATTCAAGTTCACCGGCAAAGAACCTGGCGAATGGTATGCCACCATCAAAGACGGCAAATGCGAGGTCGCCAAGGGTGAACACGCTTCCCCCAAGATGACCCTCACTGCTGACTCGAGTGATTACGTCAAGATCTTCAGTGGTGAAATTGACGGTATGCAAGCCTTCATGCAGGGCAAACTCAAACTTGCTGGCGACCTGAATTTGGCGATGAAATTGACCCAGATGTTCAAGATCAAGTAAGTTTCTAAGACTTAAGTACCCTACCAACTGCGCCTCGCTATAGTATAGTGGGGCGCAGTTTATTTTATTGGAGGATGTGTAATGGTCGATTTCTTTAGTTGGCAGGCAATGATCGTATATGCTCTAATCGCTTTAATTGTGCTGGTCTACTTTGGCCGCAGTTTGTTAGAGGATGTTCAGGCTTTTTATATTTCCAAACAGGAAAAGCAAAAAAGGCTGGAAGAAATCGAAAAAATAATTGATGGTATATCGATCTACAAAGAAAGTATATTTTTGGATGGTGGTGTTTTGGCTCCTGCTGTGATCGTTTCGGCCAATCGCGTGTTTTCGTGGGGAAGTGGAAGAATTCGAGGGCCGTTCCCGTCCCACCTTGTTGATTTTGAGGTAGATGTCATGCCAGAGGGTGCCACTGTATTTCGGACGAAGCTCCGTAATGAAGTCTATAGAAACGAAACTTACAAAAATTCTTATAAGATTATTGGAAATGAGATGGTTTCAGAACATGGGCGGAAAATTTGGGTAACCTATGACCCCAAAGACCCTTCCAGGGCATATTTGGATCACAACCATGAAGACCACGAAACCGCCATGAAAGAACGTGAAATTACTCTTCGTCGTGTCGCTTTTAATAAACTAACTGAAGGCAATGAAGATCTAAAACTCCGCGGCGAACAGGCAGAAGCGATAATTACCCGTGTTGAAGATCTAAACTTATCTTATCCAGCGAAGAACTCACGTGCGATGCATATCTGTTTTGAGGTTACGCCGAAAGCGGGGTTTTCTTTCCAAGCGGAAGGCGATGTATTGATCGGTGAAACTGCGGTTAAGAAATATTCTATAGGGAAAAAGGTTTTCGTCCGCTTCGATTTACAAAACCCCAAATGGGCTGTTTTAGATACAGAGCGGAACAAGGCGCTTCAATAGCGTTTGATAGTTTCTTCGCAAGATGAAAATTTGACACTACATTTCCAATTGCAATTTAAATAAGGATAGAGTATGGACTTTACATCAGATATCAATTGGTTTTCCATTATTTTGGGCGGTTTTGTTTTTATCGGCATTCCTTTATTGACTTTTGTCGGTTGGATCATTTCTGGGATGTTGGACAACAAGCGGCAGGAAAAGATGCGAGTTGCTAATGATGGGCTTCGTCAACGCGGTGTTACAGCTCAGGCGGTTGTGATATCCGCCCGTGATGGAATGGAGCGAAGTATTTATGGCAGAAAAGAACGGCAAATCAAATATGAAGTGGATGTAATGCCAGAAGGGCGTATGTCGTTCAGGCTATCTTTTGATCATTGGACGGAAAAACGAGGTTTTACTGCGGTTATGGGTCAATTGGTCGGGGAGGTGGGGCGTAAGATATGGGTAACCTTTGACCCAAACGACCCAAGCCAAATGATCTTTGAACACTACCATGAGGAACATGGAAGGATAGTTCAACAGCAGGAATTGGAAAAACGACGCTTCGAGTTCAATAAACTGGTCGAAATGAACAACGAAATCCGCAGGGTAGGAGAGGAGGCAGAAGCATTCATAACCCGTGTCGAAGATCTGAACCTGCCTTATCCGTTGAAAGGTTCGCGGGGATTGCGGCTATACTTTGATGTCGTTCCCAAGTCAGGCGCTGCCTTCAGCTCGGAGACCCACGCCTTAATTCTTGACACTGCCCTCGTAAAATATTCAGAGGGGAAAAAGGTGTATGTTAAATTTGACCCGCGCAAGACAGAACGTGTAGCATTGGATTCAGAAAAGAATAGGTTGCTTTCGTAGTTTTATGTTGCTGGTTTTGATAAGATTACGTTCATCACTTCATCAGGAGACATTAAAGTGGATTTTAGTTGGATTTTTACCCCCGAAACGTTGATCGCCTTCCTTACGTTGGTTGTATTGGAATTGGTGCTTGGCGTAGACAATGTGATTTTTATTTCGATTCTCGCAGGGAAACTGCCTCAGCAGGATCAACAGCGCGCCCGCACAACGGGAATTGCGCTGGCAGTGATTACTCGTATTTTGTTATTGCTTTCCCTTTCATGGATCATCAGCCTTGAAGACCCATTCCTGTTCATCCCTTGGTTTGGCGGGGAGGAGTTGGGCATCTCCGGGCGTGATTTGATTCTTCTGGCAGGTGGTCTCTTCCTGCTCGGGAAGAGTACCTATGAAATCCACGACAAGCTGGAAGGTCATTCGGGGCATTCCTCTGCAAAAGTATCTTCTACATTTGCCAGTGTCATCCTTCAGATTTTGTTGTTGGATGTTGTATTCTCCCTCGATTCGGTCATCACGGCTGTCGGTATGGTCGATCATATCGAGATCATGATTGCCGCCGTGGTGGTTTCCGCCGCGGTGATGATCTTTACAGCAGGACCCATTGGCGAGTTTGTTGAAAAACATCCCACCATCAAGATTCTTGCCCTCAGTTTCCTTTTGCTGATCGGCTTTACTCTGGTCGTGGAAGGTTTGCACCAGCACATTCCAAAGGGCTATATTTACTTTGCAATGGCTTTCTCGATCATGGTTGAGATGATCAACCTGCGTGTTCGCGGCAAGGGTACGGAACCTGTCACTTTGCACGTCCCATATACACCTGAAGCCAGGGAACTCGCCCATGTCCCTGTCAAGGTGGCTCCTGCGAAAAAAGCAAAAACCAAACCGAAGACAAAGAAGAAGTAACACCATATAAAAGAGGAAGCTGCAATTTTGCAGCTTCCTCTTTTATATCCTATTCGTGCCTTTTTCGCTCGGCTTGGTGATAATGCCTTTTGTCTTAATTCCCCGTTCTTCATAGACAGACTGTATCTCCAATTTTGCTTTTTGCGCATTCTCTGGAGATACGAACACAATAATGGACGGTCCCGCGCCAGATAATGCAGCTGCCCCAAATTGACGCGCACATTTATACGCAGCTGTTCCGCCAGAAATGTGACGCAGGCGATATGGCTGATGGATGCGGTCTTCCATCACTTTTTGAAGCAGCTCTAAGTCGCCGCAACGAAGTGCATCCACCACCAATGCTGCCCTCCCGATATTGTGAATCGCATCTGCGCGTGAAACGGATCTGGGCAGCACAGCGCGCGCGGTTTTCGTCAGCCACTCCACATCAGGTTTGACGATCACAGCCGTCAGCGCAGGAATTTCATATCGCCTCGTGATGATCTCATCCTGCTTCATCACCGAAACGACCAGACCTCCCAACAGGGCAGGTGCAACATTGTCAGGATGTCCTTCCATATCGGTTGCCAACTTCAACAGCCCTTCAACATCCAATGGCTTGCCCAGCATCTCATTCGCGCCAAACAACCCTGCCGAAATCGCCGCCGCGCTGGAGCCAAGTCCGCTGCTCATGGGAATCAGATTGTGCGCTTCAATGGATACCCCCTCAACGGGACGGCCGCAAACTTCATGCAAATAGGCATACGCCTTTGTTAGCAGATTTCTCGACCCCTTGTTCAACTTCTCCGCGCCCTCACCAGTGACATGGTGCGCTAATTTTCCTGCGGGCGTGAAAGCGACTTCGTTCCAAACATCCAGCGCCAGACCAAGGCAATCGAAGCCTGGGCCTAAATTTGCGGATGTGGCAGGGACGCGGATTTTTATCATTTGCGCTATTATAATCGCCTAATTCTTTCATTGGAGTTGTTATGACCTACCAAGGCTTGATTCAACACTACAGGCAGTATCTTGATTTACCCGCCCATACACAAGCAATATCCCTGCTCGAAGGGAACACACCGCTCATTCCCATGCCGCGTTTGGGACGTGAATTCGGCTGCGAGTTGTTCGTCAAATTCGAAGGCTTAAACCCGACAGGTTCCTTCAAAGATCGCGGCATGACCACCGCCATCAGCGAAGCGGTTGGGCGTGGCGCACAGACCGTCATTTGCGCCTCAACAGGCAACACTGCTGCTTCCGCCGCCGCGTATGCCGCTCGGGCGGGGTTGCGCTCCATTGTCTTGATTCCCGAAGGGAAAGTGGCGGTGGGGAAACTCGCTGGCGCGATTGCCTACGGTGCAGAAGTGATACAAATTCAAGGCTCGTTCGATGATGCGCTTTCGCTTGTTGTTGAGATCACGCAAAAGACGCCGATTGCGTTGGTCAACTCCATCAATCCGTACCGTATCGAAGGACAAAAAACTTCCGCTTTTGAGATTTGTGATGTGCTTGGTTCCGCGCCCGATTGGTTGTGCCTGCCTGTTGGCAATGCTGGGAACATCACCTCATACTGGGCGGGGTTCAAACAATATCAAAAAGGACTTCCGCAGGTCTTAGGCGTACAAGCCGCGGGAGCTGCTCCGCTGGTGTTAGGTCATCCTGTCGAAAAGCCAGAGACGATTGCCACTGCCATTCGCATAGGCAAACCAGCGCGCGGTGAGCAGGCATTGGAAGCAGCACAGCAATCAGGCGGACGAATCATCGCAGTGTCAGATGCAGAGATATTGTCCGCGCAGAAGATTCTCGCCTCGGAAGGGGTGTGGGTGGAGCCTGCCTCCGCCGCAGGGTTGGCTGGCTTGATTGCCGAATCAAGCGTCGGGAAGTTTGAGGCGAAAGGCAAAAAAGTGGTGGTCGTTTGCACAGGACACGGCATGAAAGACCCATCCATCATCACCGAATCGTTCACCGCTCCCAAGGTTATCCCAGCCGAGTATCAGGCATTGGTGGAAATGGTAGATGCCTAGTACATTTTGGCGTAAATAAGGCTATGATAAGATAAAGAAAAACTCACAGGAAAATAAGCCATGCCAGGACGAAAAGCGCCAGCAGTAAATTTGATAGAA